>NZ_JBXWSL010000007.1:0-154884 GCF_059613425.1 Ruegeria sp. BHSA123
CAACCTGCCGTAACTTTGAGACAATCTCTTCCGGCTTCGGTCGCTTGTTTGCCATTCTTGGTCCTCCGTTTCCTAAACATAGCGGTGGACCAGTTCAGATGGGGAGGCTCAGCGGATCAGCGCCGCGTTCGAGGAAACCGGCAAGGATGTCGCCACGTTGGAGCGGGGCATGTCCAGCGGTTTGCGCAAGGCGTTCGATGGTGTGGTTCTGGAGGGGATGAGCCTGTCGGGCGCGCTGGATGTGCTGAAGAACTCGCTGATCCAAACGGCTTATGCAGCCGCAATCAAGCCTGTGACGGATCACTTCGGTGGGTTGCTGGCAAACTCGGTCGGCGGGTTGGTGCAGGGTCTTCTGCCCTTTGCCGATGGCGGCAGTTTCAGCCAGCGCCGGGTGATGCCCTTTGCCAATGGCGGCGTGGTCAGCAGCCCGACGATGTTTCCAATGCGGGGCGGCACCGGGCTGATGGGCGAGGCCGGCCCCGAGGCGATCATGCCGCTGGCGCGCGGCGCGGACGGCAAGCTGGGCGTGCGCACGCAGGGCGGCGGGCGTTCGGTGAATGTGGTGATGAACATCACGACCCCGGATGTGCAGGGGTTCCGCCGCTCGCAGGGGCAGATTGCAGCACAGATGAGCCGTGCGTTGGGGCGCGGCAATCGCCACAGGTAAATCAAGGAGCAGGTGATGACTTTCCACGAGGTGAGATTTCCCGCCAGCCTGAGCTTTGGCTCGGTCGGGGGGCCCGAGCGACGCACGGATATCGTGACGCTGGCCAACGGGTTCGAAGAACGCAACACGCCCTGGGCCCATTCCCGGCGCAGGTATGATGCGGGGCTGGGGATGCGCTCGCTGGACGATATCGAGACGCTGATTTCGTTCTTCGAGGCGCGGCAGGGCCAGATGTATGGGTTTCGCTGGAAGGACTGGTCGGATTTCAAATCCGGCAAGGCCACGCTGGATGTCGATGTCGGAGATCAGGTTATCGCACGCGGCGACGGTGTGCGGACTGAGTTTCAGCTGATCAAGACCTATAGCTCGGGCGGGGTCAGCTATGCCCGCCCCATCGTCAAGCCGGTGCTGGGGACGGTGCGTCTGGGGCTGGATCAGGATGAGATCCGGGAGGGTGTGGAATTCGAGGTCGATCTGGCAACCGGCCGGATCACCTTTGCCGACCCGCCACCGGAAGAGGTGGATATCACCGCCAGGTTCGAATTCGATGTACCAGTACGGTTTGACACCGACAAGATCCATACCAGCGTCGCCAGTTTTCAGGCCGGAGAGGCGCCGAACGTTCCCGTGGTCGAGGTGCGTGTCTGATGGCTGTGGATGAACAGGGCCTGCACGCGCATCTGCAAAGCGGAATGACCACTGTGTGCCGGTGTTGGGCGATCAGACGCCGGGATGGTCAGGAATACGGGTTCACCGATCATGATCTGGAACTTGGCTTTGACGGATTGACGTTCAGGGCCAGCACCGGATTGACGGCGGCGGCCATCGAACAGGCCACCGGCCTGTCCATTGACAACACCGAAGCCATGGGCGCGCTGTCGGATGCGGCCATTCGCGAAGAGGATATCGAGGCGGGGCGGTTCGACGGGGCCGAGGTGCGCGCGTGGCTGGTCAACTGGGCCGACCCGGATCAGCGTATCCTTCAGTTCCGGGGCTCAATCGGGGAATTGCGGCGCGCAGGCGGCGCGTTTCACGCCGAGCTGCGTGGCCTGACCGATTTGCTGAACCGCCTGTTGGGGCGCGTGTATCAGAAACCCTGTACCGCCGTATTGGGAGACCGGACCTGTCGGTTCGACATGGATACGCCCGGCTATTGGATCGAGGGCGACGTCACCGGTTTCGATGGCGGAACCGTTCTGCTTGTGGCAGGCGGGGGAACCATCGATGACGGGTGGTTCGAGCGCGGCAGGGTCGACGTAGTGTCGGGAGCGGCGGAAGGGCTCTGGTCATCGATCAAGCACGACCGGCAGGTGGCGGAAGGGCGGCAAATCACGCTCTGGTCCGGTTTCGGGGAAAGCCTGGTGCCGGGTGACATGGTCAGGCTGCGGGCGGGGTGCGACAAACGCATGGAGACCTGCCGCCTGAAGTTCAACAACCTGCTGAACTTTCAGGGCTTTCCAGATCTTCCGGGCGAAGACTGGGTGATGGCCGTTCCCAAACAGAGCAAAGCCAACAGCGGAGGGAGCCTGAGGTGACGATACACAGGCAGGATATTGTCGCAGAAGCGCGCAGCTGGTTGGGGACGCCTTATGTGCATCAGGCCTCGACCAAGGGGGCGGGCACGGATTGTCTGGGCCTGCTGCGCGGCGTCTGGCGCGCCGTGATCGGGCAGGAGCCCGAGGCGGTTCCGGTCTACAGTCTGGACTGGTCCGAACCGCAGGGCGAGGAACGCATGTGGGCGGCGGCGCGGCGGCATCTGGTCGAAAAACCGGCCGCCGATTTCGCGGTCGCAGATGTGCTGCTGTTCCGGATGCGCGATGGCAGCGTGGCCAAACATCTTGGCATCGTCAGCGTCGCAGGCTCTGAGCCGAGGTTCATTCACGCCTATTCCGGTCATGGCGTCGTCGAGAACGCGCTGAGCGGGCCATGGCGTCGCAGGGTTGTTTCCTGTTTCGAATTCCCGTTGGAGGTGCTCTGATGGCTACTATTCTTCTTTCCGCAGCCGGGGCGGCGCTGGGCGGGTCAATCGGTGGCACCGTTGCGGGCCTGTCCACTGCGATCATAGGCCGGGCCATTGGCGCAACGGTCGGGCGGGTCATCGATCAGAGGTTCTTCAGCCAGTCCGTTATGGGCAGTGGCAGCGAAGTCGTCGAAACAGGCCGCATGGACCGGTTCAGGCTGACGGAAACCGGCGAGGGCGCGCCGGTGACCACTGTCTTTGGGCGTATGCGCGTTGGCGGTCAGGTCATCTGGGCGTCGGACTTTCTTGAGACCGAGACCCGGGAAACGCAGGGCGGCGGAGGCGGGGGTAAAGGCAAACCCAAGGCCCCCGAAGTGACCACCGTCAGCTACAGCTATTCGATTTCGCTGGCCATTGCCGTTGGTGCAGGCGAGATTGCCGATGTCGGGCGCATCTGGGCAGACGGGGAAGAACAGGACCGATCCGGGCTGAACATGCGCATCTATCACGGCACGCAGGATCAGTTGCCCGATCCCCTGATCGAAGCAATCGAAGGGGCGGGCACGGTACCAGCCTATCGCGGTACAGCCTATGTGGTGATCGAGGATTTCCAGCTTGCGAGTTTTGGCAACCGGGTGCCGCAGTTCTCGTTCGAGGTGGTGCGCCCCGCGCAGCGCGACATGCCTGATTACCCAAGCTCCTTGCCGCAAATCGTGCGCGGGGTGGCGATGATACCGGGCACGGGCGAGTATGCGCTGGCCCGTTCGCAGGTGAATTATACGCAATCCGGGTCAAGCTGGGCGGCCAATGTGCATTCTGCGTCCGGTGTATCGGATCTTGTGAGCTCGACCCGTGCGCTGGAGACCGAGCTGCCAAATTGCGATGCGGCCTCGTTGGTGGTTTCTTGGTTCGGTGACGATCTGAGATGCGGCACATGCAGGATCCGGCCCAAGGTCGAACAGAGCGACACGGACAGCCGCAACATGCCCTGGATCGTGTCGGATCAGGTCCGAAGCACGGCGGGCCAGGTCGCGCGGCAGGATGGTCGCCCGGTCTATGGCGGAACACCCGCAGACCCGGCGGTGGTCGAAGCGATCCGTCACCTCAACCAGTCGGGTAAGCGGGTCATGTTCTACCCGTTCATCCTGATGGAGCAATTGCAGGGAAACGGGCTGCCGGACCCCTGGTCGGAGGCCGCAAGCCAGCCCCATCTGCCTTGGCGGGGACGGATCACGCTGGATGTGGCACCGGGGCGCGCGGGGTCTGCTGATCAGACCGCTGCGGCGGACGCGCAGGTGGCCGCGTTCTTTGGGACAGCAAGTGCTGCGGATTTTACGATCAACGAAGGCTTTGACGACCCGGTAGGCTCGGGCGGCGGCAGTGGCTCGGGCCCGTTGCTTGGCGGGCGGCCGGATGATCGCGGGCTTGGCGATCTGCAATGGCTAAACGGTGGTGGCACGTTTGGCGGCTTGCTTGGCAATGGTCCCGTTCGGGCCACGAAAATCGTCAAATATTCTGGCCCGCAGGAATGGGGCCTGCGACGGTTCATTCTGCACTATGCCATGTTGTGCAAGGCGGCTGGTGGAGTGTCGTCCTTCTGTATCTCGTCCGAGATGCGTGGCCTGACCCAGATCCGCGGAGCCTCGGGCTTTCCCGCTGTTGCGCAACTGCGTGCGCTGGCGGCAGAGGTGCGCCAGATTCTGGGCCCGGACACCAAGATCGGCTATGCAGCGGATTGGAGCGAGTATTTCGGATACCAGCCCGACGGAAGCGGAGACAGGTATTTTCACCTCGACCCGTTATGGGCGGATGACAACATCGATTTCATTGGCATCGATAATTACATGCCGTTGTCTGACTGGCGCGATGGCGAAAATCACGTAGACGCCGCGGCAGGTGCGCCGTCGGTCTACGACCTGGGATATCTGCGCGGCAATATCGAGGGGGGCGAGGGGTATGACTGGTATTATGCCTCGCCGGAAGAGGCCGAGGCACAGATCAGAACGCCCATCGAAGATCAGGAGCATGATGAGCCATGGGTCTGGCGGTACAAGGACCTGCGCGGCTGGTGGTCAAATCTGCACCACGAGCGGATCGGTGGCGTTCGTCAACCCAATCCGACCGACTGGGTGCCCGGATCAAAGCCGATCTGGTTTACCGAGTTGGGATGTGCGGCAATCGACAAGGGCACGAACCAGCCGAACAAGTTTCTGGACCCGAAATCGTCTGAGTCGCTGCTGCCTGCATATTCAAACGGTCTGCGCGACGATTTCATTCAGGTCCAGTACCTTGCAGCGACACTTGGATATTGGAGCGACCCGGACGTCAACCCGGTGTCGCAAGTCTATGGCGGGCCAATGCTGGATTTGGCGAATGCCTATGTCTGGGCGTGGGATACCCGCCCGTTTCCGACCTTTCCCAATCTGCGAAGCCAATGGGATGATGGGGCGAACTATGACCGGGGGCATTGGCTGAACGGCCGGTCCGGCTCGCGGACGCTGGCCTCGGTCGTGACTGAGATATGCCACGCGGCAGGGGTGACGGATATCGATGTTTCCGGGCTTTATGGCGTGGTTCGGGGATATGTCATCGAAGATGTGACAAATGCGCGGTCGGCTTTGCAGCCGCTGATGCTGAGCTATGGGTTTGACGCGATCGAACGGAACGGCATCTTGCGCTTTCAGATGCGCGATGGCTATAGCGCGATTGCCCTGAATCCTGATCATCTGGCGATCAGCGGCGATCTGGATGGCACGGTTGAACACCGGCGTGAAGCCGAGGCCGAGATGACGGGCCGCGTGCGCCTGCGCTTTGTCCAGTCGGATGCGGATCACGATCTGGTTGCGGAAGAGGCGGTTCTGCCCGAGGACAGCACGCATTCGGTCTCGGTCAACGAGATGCCGCTGTCCATGACACGCACCGAAGGTCGGCAAACGGCTGAGCGCTGGTTGAGTGAGGCCCGTGTTTCCCGCGATACGGTGCGGTTTGCCTTGCCGCCATCGCTGCTGCATCTGGGCGCAGGTGATTTGGTGCGGTTGTCAGAAACCGAAAACAGCCCCCTTTACCGGATTGACCGTCTGGAATTGGCCGATCTGCAACTGGTCGAAGCGGTCCGGGTTGAACAAGGTGTGTACAAGGCATCGCACCTGCGCGACGACCCGGCGGTTGTCAGGCCCTATGCCGCGCCCGTTCCAGTGTTGCCGGTGTTTCTGGACCTGCCGATGATCACCGGGGCAGAGATCCCGCATGCACCTTATCTTGCGGTGACCGCTGATCCCTGGCCGGGGGCTGCAACGGTTTATTCCTCCTCAACCGATGAGGGGTACAGCCTGAGTGATGTGATCACCGGCCAGGCCATTGTGGGCGTGACCGAAACACCGCTGAGGCGCGCCAGCATCGGCGTCTGGGACGAGGGCCCGGCGGTGAAGGTGCGACTGTTGGCCGGTCAGCTGGAATCGCGCCCGCGCAGCGCGGTTTTGAACGGTGTCAATCTGGCGGCCATCGGCGACGGAACACCCGGCAACTGGGAGGTTTTCCAGTTCTCGGATGCCACGCTTGACTCCCCCGGCGTTTACGCCCTGTCCGGGCGGTTGAGGGGCCAGTTGGGGTCGGATGCCCTGATGCCGGATGTCTGGCCGGACGGGTCCCTTTTCGTGTTGCTGAACGACCAGGTGCAGCAGATCAACCTGTTGCGCAACGAGCGGGGGCTGGCCAAGCATTATCGCATCGGCCCGGCGACCCGTGGTTACGATGATCCGGCTTACCAGCATCTGATCGCCTCATTCGATGGCAATGGTTTGCGCCCGTATTCCCCGGTTCACCTTCGGGTGCGATCCGACGCAACCGGCGATCACCTGAGCTGGGTGCGGCGCGCCCGGTTGGATGGGGATGACTGGTCAGGGCTGGAGGTTCCACTGGGCGAGGAAAGCGAATCCTATCTTGTGCGTGTCGTTGCGGGGGGAACCCTTGTTCGTGAAGAGATGACATCCCTTCAGGGCTGGTCCTATTCGGCGGCGATGAAGGCGGCAGATGGTCTGACCGGGTCATATGAGGTCGGGATTGCGCAGGTGTCGGCCATTTACGGCCCCGGTGCGATGGCGCGTCTGGTTGTCGGATAAGCGGCCTGATGCGACCGGTTTTGCATGGTGATGTAAGTGCCGCGGCGCGCGCCTTGTTGGCGGCGCCGCCGACCGAGCGGACCCGCTTATGCGCCCGGATGATCCATGAAGCGGAACTGGCCGACAATCACCGCACGCGCACGGGTCGGCTGCATCCGGTTTACGGCAACGGATCGTTGATGGCGGTTGCGCGCAACAGGGTGCTGGCCGATGAGCCTGGGTTTGACGATTTGCAATATTGTCGGTGTTTTTCGACGGTTTTGCACCATCTTGCCGAGTTTCTGATCACCCGGTCGCGCAGCTGACACATTTGCTGGCGGCCAGATCCAGAGACAATCGTCCATCGGGAATACGGCCGCCACAATCCTCGCAATACCCGTACTCCCCCTCGTCCAGCCGCATAAGCGCGGCCTGAAGGCGGCGGGTTTCAACATTGCGATTCACCTGTTGCGCCTTTGCCATCGCCTGGTTTTGCAGCGCATCCATGCGGCTGAGCCGACCAACGGCCTGCTGATCCAGCTCAACAACGGCCTGAGCCTGCTGGCCTGATGCGGACAATTGATCCAGTTCGGCCAGACGCTCGCGAATTCGTGTTTCAAAATATGTGCGCTCGGACTCATTCATTTTCGTTGTATCGCGGATCACGGGTTTGCGTTTGGCCTTTTTGCCACTAAATGGCATTCTAGGCGCAGCAAAGGATCAAAAGCTATGTTTGAAAAACGCAGCCCTGTGACACCGGTCGATCCGGTCTGGAACCGTATCACATCCGAGGCCCAAGCAGCCGTCGAGACGGAGCCGCTTATGGGCGGGCTTGTACACGCCTGTATTCTGCATCACCGCAACCTTGAGCGTGCGCTGTCCTATCGGATCGCGGCCAAGCTGTGTTCGAACGAAATGTCGATGATGGTTCTGCGTGAGATCGTGGACGAGGCCTATGCAAACGATCCCGGATTGCTGGAAGCCGCCCGCGCCGATCTGATGGCGGTTTATGAGCGTGATCCGGCCTGCCATCGGTTGTTGCAGCCGATCCTGTATTTCAAGGGTTATCAGGCCATGCAGGCCTATCGCGTGGCGCATTGGCTGTGGCGCAAGGGGCGTTTTGATCTGGCCTATTTCTTCCAGATGCGATCGTCGGAGATATTCGGCATCGATATTCACCCGGCCGCGAGGATCGGCAAGGGGATCATGATCGACCACGCCCATTCCATCGTCATCGGTGAAACCGCCGTGGTCGGAGACAACGTTTCGATGCTGCATTCGGTGACGCTGGGCGGAACCGGCAAGGAGGAGGAAGACCGCCATCCCAAAATCGGAGATGGTGTTCTGATCGGGGCCGGGGCAAAGGTTCTGGGTAACATCAAGGTCGGCCATTGCAGCCGTATCGCCGCCGGTTCGGTGGTGTTGCAGGACGTTCCGCCGTGCAAGACCGTTGCCGGTATCCCGGCCAAGATCGTGGGCGAGGCCGGATGCGATCAGCCGTCGATCTCGATGGATCACATGCTGGGCAAAGATCAGTAGGTTGATTTGAAATAACAAAAAAGGCCGCCTCGATATTCGAGGCGGCCTTTTTTTTCGCGAGGTCGGTATGGCTTACGCCAGCATGACCATCGGGTTTTCCAGATTGTCGACAATGGCCTTGAGCAGCTCGGCCCCCAGCGCGCCGTCGATGACCCGGTGATCAACGGACATGGTGACAGACATCACCGTTGCCACGGTCAGCTCGCCATCATCCCCGACAACCGGTTTCTTGACGCCGGTGCCGACGGCCAGAATACCGGCATGGGGAGGGTTCACGATGGCGTCGAAATTGTCGATGCCGAACATGCCCAGGTTCGAGATGGCAAAGGTGCCGCCCTGATATTCATGCGGAGCCAGCTTGCGTTCGCGTGCGCGGGCGGCAAGGTCTTTCATCTCGGTCGAAAGGGCTGACAGGGATTTCATGTCAGCATCTTGCAGGACCGGCGTGAACAACCCGCCTTCGATTGCGACGGCAACTGCCACGTCTGACGGTTTCAGTTGCAGCACCCGGTCACCTGCCCAGACGGCATTACAAGCCGGAACCTGCTGCAACGCGTTGGCGACAGCCTTGATGATGAAGTCATTGACGCTTAGCTTGACGCCGCGGCCTTCCAACTGCTTGTTCAACTGACCACGGAATTTTAGCAGCGCATCGAGCTTGATATCGCGGCGCAGGTAGAAATGCGGGATGGTCTGTTTGGCCTCGCCCAGACGTGCGGCAATGGTTTTGCGCATACCGTCGAGCTTGATTTCCTCGTACCGGCGGCCTTCGTACATCCGCGCGACCATATCCGCCGATGGACCAGATGGAGCTGCTGGGGCAGCTGCGGGCGCGGCGGCGGCAGGAGCAGTGGCAGGAGCTGCTGCTGGAGCGGTAGCAGTTGCGCCTTCAACATCGACCTTGACGATGCGACCATGCGGGCCGGAGCCGGCAATCTGCGTCAGGTCGAGACCTTTTTGCGCAGCAATCCGGCGGGCCAGAGGCGAGGCAAAAATCCGACCACCATCAGCCTTGGCCGGAGCGGCCGGGGCAGGGGCGGCCGCCTCGGGTGCCGCTGGCGCGGCAGCCTCGTTGCCCGCGACGGCTGCGGGGGCAGCCGCCGTGGCTGCAGCCGGGGCCGTGCCAATGTCATCGGCGCTTTCGCCATCTTCCAGCAGAACCGCGATGGCGGTGTTGACCTTGACCCCTTCGGTCCCCTCGGGGATCAGGATCTTGCCGATGGTGCCTTCGTCAACGGCCTCGAACTCCATCGTGGCCTTGTCGGTTTCGATCTCGGCCAGCAGGTCACCGGAGGAGACGGTGTCGCCTTCCTTGACCAGCCATTTGGCGAGCGTGCCTTCCTCCATCGTCGGGGACAGGGCGGGCATCAGAATTTCTGTAGGCATCTGTCTGTCGCTCCTTACCGGTAGGTCACTTGTTTGACGGCGGCGATCACCTCATCGGTGGTGATCAGGGCCAGCTTTTCGAGATTGGCGGCATAGGGCATCGGAACGTCCTTGCCGGTGCAGTTGATGACCGGTGCGTCGAGGTAATCAAACGCCTCCTGCATCACGACCGAGCTGATGTAGCTACCGACAGATCCCTGCGGCCAGCCTTCTTCCACTGTCACCAGACGGTTGGTCTTCATCACCGAGTTGATGATGGCGCCAGTGTCCATCGGGCGGATGGTGCGCAGGTCGATCACTTCGGCGCTGATGCCGTCTTCGGCCAGCTTGTCGGCAGCTTCCAGCGCGTATTGCATGCCGATGCCAAAGCTGACGATGGTCACGTCCGAGCCCTCGCGCCAGATGCGGGCCTTGCCCAGCGGAATGGTCAGGTCATCCACCTGCGGCACTTCGAAGGAGCGGCCGTAGAGGATTTCGTTTTCCAGGAACACAACCGGGTTGGGATCGCGGATGGCCGATTTCAGCAGACCTTTGGCATCAGCGGCTGAATAGGGCATGACGACCTTCAGACCGGGGATCTGCATGTACCACGCGGCATAGTCCTGGCTGTGCTGTGCGGCCACGCGGGCCGCGGCCCCGTTGGGCCCCCGGAACACGATGGGGCAACCCATCTGACCACCGGACATATAGAGCGTTTTGGCCGCAGAGTTGATGATCTGGTCAATCGCCTGCATGGCGAAGTTGAAGGTCATGAATTCGACAATCGGTTTCAGACCGCCAAAGGCCGAACCCACCGCGATACCGGCAAACCCGTGTTCGGTGATCGGGGTGTCGATCACGCGTTTGGAGCCAAATTCATCCAGCAGACCTTGCGAGATTTTATAGGCCCCCTGATATTCAGCGACTTCCTCGCCCATCAGATAGACGTTTTCATCGCCGCGCATTTCCTCGGCCATTGCATCACGCAAGGCTTCGCGCACGGTTTCGGATTTCATTTCAGCATCCGCGGGCCAGTCGGGTGACAGGTCCACCGCTGGAGCCGCGGGGGCTGCTGCGGCAGGAGCCGGGGCCGGGGCTGCTGCGGGGGTGGCCTCGGGCGCCGCTGCCGCTGCGGGGGCTGCTGCGGGCAGGGCAGAGGCGTCTTCGCCTTCTTCGACCAGCACCGCGATGGGGGTGTTCACCTTGACCCCTTCGGTGCCCTCGGCGATCAGGATCTTGCCGACGATGCCTTCATCGACGGCTTCGAACTCCATCGTTGCCTTGTCGGTTTCAATCTCGGCCATGATGTCGCCCGAGGATACGGTGTCGCCTTCCTTGACCAGCCATTTGGCCAGCGTGCCCTCTTCCATCGTGGGGGAAAGGGCGGGCATGAGAATTTCGGTTGCCATGTCTTATTCGTCCTCTCAGGCGTAAATGTCAGTCCAGAGCTCTTCGACCGAAGGCTCGGGGCTTTCTTTCGAGAATTCGGCGGCCTGATTGACGATCTCCTTGATTTCCTTGTCGATCGCTTTCAGGTCATCCTCGGTCGCGTGCTTTCCGGTCAGCAGCAACTCGCGCACGTGTTCGATCGGGTCGCTTTGTTCGCGGACCTTCTGAACCTCTTCGCGGGTCCGGTACTTGGCCGGGTCGGACATCGAGTGGCCGCGATAGCGGTAGGTCTTGATTTCCAGGATATAGGGGCCTTTGCCCGCGCGGCAGTGCGCGACAGCCTTTTCGCCTGCTTCCTTGACCGCCAGCACATCCATGCCGTTGACGATCTCGCCCGGAATGCCGAACGCTTCGCCGCGATGGAAGATGTCTTTGGTCGAGGTCGAACGGGACTGAGCGGTGCCCATGGCGTATTGGTTGTTCTCGATCACGAAAATCACCGGCAAGCCCCAGATGGCCGCCATGTTGAAGGTCTCATACACCTGACCCTGGTTCGCGGCACCGTCCCCGAAATAGGTGAAGGTAACGCGGCCGTTTTCCTTGTACTTGTCAGCAAAAGCCAGCCCCGCGCCCAGCGGAACCTGCGCGCCGACGATACCATGCCCGCCGTAGAAATGCTTTTCTTTCGAGAACATGTGCATCGAGCCGCCCTTGCCCTTGGACAGGCCACCGATGCGCCCGGTCAGTTCGGCCATCACGCCGCCCGGATCCATGCCACAGGCCAGCATGTGACCGTGGTCGCGATACGAGGTGATGCGCTTGTCGCCTTCCTCTGCAGCGGCCTCAAGCCCGACAACAACGGCCTCTTGTCCGATATAAAGGTGGCAGAACCCGCCGATCAGGCCCATGCCATAAAGCTGACCGGCCTTTTCCTCGAATCGGCGGATCAGCAGCATCTCGCGGTAGTATGTCTGGAGTTCTTCCGCAGAAACATTTGGTTTCTTTGTGGTTTTTCGCGCAGCCATCGTGGCGATCTCCCCCTTTCGGACAGATAGTTTAGCGTTAAACTATCTCATAAAGCATTTGAGGCTTTCTGGCGAGGGGAAATGTGACGCAGCGTTCGGCACGGCGCATCCTGGCCGAAACGCCGGGCCTGAGTTGCCTTTTCTGAAAAGGGTCGTTGATCAGCGGATCACAATTTCGTCCGACCGGATCATGCCCAGAACCGAGCGCGCCTGCTGATCCAGCAGGTCCAGATCCAGATAGGTGTCGGACAGACGCCGTGTCAGGTTTTCCATCTCGGCGATTTCGACATTCAGTTTTTCCAGACTGCGTGACAGAGCGTCCCGTTCCGCCGCAATTTCGACCCGCCGAAACAGGCCGTAATCCCCCTGAACGGCGGCGAAGGTGAAATACACACCCAGCATGAAAGCCACCGAGAAGAAGAGAACTGCACCCAAACCGGGCCGATGGGAACGGGACACTCTGTTTACCGCCGTATGAAAACTTGCCTCAATAACGGGCTCTTTCCGAGCCTCTGATCGCACTATGTCACAGGCGATTCGGGTTGTGAATCCCCTGATTCGGTTTTTTCATCAGTATTTCGTGTGCGTCCCGGTTAAAGCTCAGCGCCAGGACTGAAGCTGCTGATTTCTTGCAAGCGTCTGCTCTTTCATACAGGTCCAGTAGAACATGGGCGCAGCGCTGCCGCCGCCGGACAGTTCCTTGTCGCAAGTGGCGTCCCGTGTCTTTAGCCACGCACGTTGTTCCGCCAGAAGGGCATCGCCGTTGCCACGCGCATCAGCGACCGGCTTGATCTGTTTCCATAACCGGTTGAGGTTGCGGTCAACGGCTTCCCATTGCTCCTTGGCACAGAAATTTGCGTCAAGCTGTGTCTGGCCACCGCAACTGGATTGTGCTGTTGCAGGCCACGGCATCGCGAGAAGGATGAGCAGGTATAATGACCTCATGACATAATCCCCCGTTCAAATAGGGGATAATACCATGAACCGTGACAAGCGGCCAAATGCGATCCGTGCTGCCTATTGTTCCAGCGCAGCGACACCGGGCAGGGTTTTGCCTTCCATCCATTCAAGGAATGCACCACCTGCGGTCGAGATATAGGTGAAATCCTTGGCCGCACCCGACGCGTTCAGCGCCGCAACCGTGTCACCGCCACCCGCGACCGAAATCAGCTGACCCGAACGGCTGAGGGCTGCGGCTTTCAGGGCCGCGGCATTGGTGGCCGCGTCGAACGGCTCCAGCTCGAACGCGCCCAGCGGGCCGTTCCAGATCAGGGTTTGGCTTTTGTCGAAAATCGTGGTAATCGCTGCGACGCTTTCAGGGCCCGCGTCCAGGATCATGCCATCCGCAGGGCATTGATCGGCGGGCAGAACCTTGTGGGGTGCGTTGGCCTCGAATTTTTCAGCCACCATAACATCACGCGGCAGGACGATCTGGCAGCCCGAGCTTTCGGCCTTGGCCAGAATTTCGGCGGCGGTGTCCTTCATTGCGGTTTCAGCCAGAGATTTGCCAACGCTGATGCCTTGGGCGACAAGGAATGTGTTCGCCATACCACCACCGATCACCAGATAATCGACCTTGTCGATCAGGTTACCCAGCAGTTCCAGCTTGGTCGAGACCTTGGCGCCGCCAACAACCGCCGTTACCGGGCGCTTGG
Organism: Ruegeria sp. BHSA123; assembly: GCF_059613425.1. Classification (NCBI taxonomy): domain Bacteria; kingdom Pseudomonadati; phylum Pseudomonadota; class Alphaproteobacteria; order Rhodobacterales; family Roseobacteraceae; genus Ruegeria; species Ruegeria sp. BHSA123. The sequence continues at coordinate 13,698 of NZ_JBXWSL010000007.1, forward strand.
GTGCACCCAGCGCGCTTTCCAGCGCCTGCAACTCGGCCTGCATCAGACGGCCCGCACAGGCCGGCAGCAGACGGGCGATAGCCTCGGTCGAGCTGTGGGCGCGGTGCGCGGCTGAAAACGCATCGTTGCAATAGACATCGCCCAGCTTGGCCATCCCAGCGGCCAGATCGGCGTCATTTTTGGTTTCGGCTGCGTGAAAGCGCGTGTTTTCGAGCAACAGGACCTGGCCGGGTTGCAAGGCACTGGCGGCCAGTTCCGCCTCGGCCCCGACGCAATCGGCAGCAAACAGAACCTTGGCGCCAAAAGCGCTTGCCAATGTCGGGACCAGTTGTTTCAGTGACAGGCTTTCACGCCGTTCGCCACCGGGACGGCCAAAATGAGCCAGAAGGATCGGTTTGCCGCCAGCGGCCAGAATATCGCGTACCGAAGGGACGATCCTTTGGATACGGGTGGCGTCGGTCACAACACCGTCAACCACGGGCACGTTGATATCCACACGCACCAGCACGCGTTTGCCGTTCAGGTCCATATCGTCCAGTGTTTTCCAGCCCATTGTGCGATCCTTGTCATTGGCAACCGATTTAGGCGGTTCTTTTCCTGCATTTTGCCCTCAGGTCAATGCGTCACTTGGCATTCGCACGCGTGCGTCATAGGTATTTGCGCAAGATAAACGACAGGAGGGCCTCATGGCCGAGATCAAAGACCCCGAAAACACAATCATCATCGAGCTGAAAGGCGGCAATGTCGTCATCGAGCTGCTGCCGGATGTAGCGCCTCTGCACAGTGCGCGGATGAAGGAACTGGCCCGTGGCGGTGAATATGACAACGTGGCGTTTCACCGTGTGATCGACGGTTTCATGGCGCAAACCGGCGACGTGCAGCATGGCGATATGGAAGACGGGTTCAACCTGCGCATGGCGGGCACCGGCGGTTCGTCGCTGCCGAATGTTCCGGCAGAGTTTTCCAAGCTGCCCCATGATCGCGGCACGCTGGGCGCGGCGCGCTCTCAGAACCCGGATTCGGCCAACTCGCAGTTCTTCATCAACTTCAAGGACAATCACTTCCTGAATGGTCAGTACACGGTCTATGGCCGGGTTATCGACGGGATGGAGCATGTGGACGCCATCGTACGCGGCGAGCCGCCTGCGAGCCCGGACCGCATGATCAGCGTCAAGGTGGCCGCAGATGCATAAACTGGCTGCGGCTTTTGCCTTGCTGGCAAGCCCGGCGCTGGCCAGCGGTTTGCAGATTGAGGTCGAAGGGGAAGGGGCCAATGGCACAATCTCGATCGACCTGTTCGAAGATGTGGCACCCCAGCATGTGGAACAGATCACCGCGCTGGCTGCTGACGGTCAGTACGATGGCGTCGTGTTTCACCGCGTGATCGATGGCTTCATGGCGCAGACCGGCGACGTGCAATACGGCAACTCGGGCGCGGACGGATTCGACATGCGTTATGCCGGGCGCGGCGGGTCTGATCGCGCGGACCTGCCGGCCGAGTTCTCGGACGTGAGTTTTGACAGGGGTGTGGTCGGCATGGCCCGGTCCAGCGATCCGGATTCGGCCAACTCGCAGTTCTTCATCATGTTCGCCCCCGGCCCGTTTCTGGACGGCCAGTATACCGTGGTTGGTCAGGTGACCGACGGTATGGATGTGGTCGACGCGATCAAGCGGGGCGAAGGTCAGAATGGTGCGATCATCGGTGCACCGGATATGATGAAAAAAGTCACCGTTACCGAATAAGATGATTTAGCCCGGCTCAAGCGCCGGGCTTTTTCTTTGGCCTATTGGTCGATGAAATCACGGATGGCACGGGTATAGTCAACTGGATCCTGAAAAGATGCGAAGTGACTGACATCTTCCAGAACAAGCAATTTGGCTTCGGGGATCACGTCAGCAATTGCTTGTGAATGCGCCATCAGAATGGCCTCGTCATGTGCGCTTTGAACCACGAGTGTCGGGACGGTGATCGATGACAGCGCCCCGAGCCCACCGGGTTTTTCGGTGCCCCACATGGCGGCAACCCCACCGAGAAATGCCTCGAACCCGTCAGGAGTGGGGGACATGGCCGCATAATCTTGGGCCATCATGCCCACGTAAGTGCCAAACACCTCGTTGGTTTCCACCGAAGGATCGATCCCGTCCAGCGTGACATTGCCTGCATGGGCAAAGTGACTGGCCAGCCGATCCGGGTTGGTGGTCGAGATTGAATACCCGATATTTGCCCCATCGGACCAGCCGACCAGATGCACCTGATCGACCCCCAGGTGATCCAGAAGCGCCAGATAATCCTGCGACAACAACGCGTAAGAATAAGGGCTGCCATCGTTTGTGGATCGTCCATGCCCGCGCGTATCCGCCACAATCACCCTGTGGTCCTGCGACAGGTCGGCAACCTGCGCAGCCCAGACATCGGCATGGGCAAGCCCGCCGTGGATCATCAGAACCGGGGTGCCGCCCGCATCGCCATACGTGGCGTAATACATGTCGATGCCGTTGATCTCTGCCGTGCCCGCTTCGGTGGCGGCGGGCATCTGGGGGGCTTGCGGGATGCTCAGCCATTTGTCTTCGGCCCAGCCTGCCGTCGCAGCGCAGCTTAGGAAAAGTGCTATGGAAAATGTCTTCATGGTATCCTCCCGTTGAATTAAAGGCTGTGACCAAGCCAGGTTGGGCGGAAGGATACCGTGTTTTTCAGAAAACGGGATAACTACCTTTCCCGCGCGGATCAGTCATCCGAGGACATTGCTTTCCATATCAAAGCGCCGATTGCGCCGCCAATCAGGGGGGCCACCCAGAACAGCCAGAGCTGAGCCAGAGCCGGGCCGTCGGCAAACAGGGCAACGCCGGTTGAGCGCGCCGGGTTGACGGAGGTATTCGTCACCGGGATTGAGATCAGGTGGATCAGGGTCAGCGCCAGACCGATGGCAATCGGAGCGAACCCGGCGGGTGCCTTTTCAGACGTCGCGCCCAGAATGATCAGAATGAAGAAAGCGGTCATCACGATTTCGATGATCAAAGCCGACATCAACGAATATCCCTGTGGTGAGGCCTCACCATACCCGTTTGACGCGAACCCTCCGACACCTGCGAAATCGGGTGCCCCGCTGACGATCAGGTACAGAACCACTGCGGCGGCAATTGCGCCAATGACCTGTGCAACCCAATAAGGCAGAAGGTCTTTGGCCGGAAACCGCCCTCCAATCATCAGGCCCAAACTGACGGCCGGGTTGAAATGCCCGCCCGAGATTGGGCCAACCGTGTAAGCCATCGTCAAAACGGTAAGGCCAAAGGCAAAGGAAACACCAAGCCAACCGATGCCCACATCGGCCACGCCTGCCGCCAGAACAGCACTGCCGCAGCCCCCCAGAACCAACCAGAACGTGCCGAAGAACTCGGCAAGTAGTTTCGATGACATAGAAAATCCTCCGCCCAATAATGAGGTTAACCGTAATTCAAGAATTAGCTTATGTTAAATTGTTGCGAACGGGGAATTTTTTTCGACGCTACCGCAATCTGGTCAGAACTGACCCCTGTGCCATTGAGCGGGATCAAGATGAAAAAGCTTTGACAGCTGTTCATAGATTGCCGGGTCAGAGGAACTCAGCGCATGTGGTCGTTCAAAGAACACCTCGACCGAAACGGCAAAGAATTCTTCGTGCCCTTCCGCGCCATAGGGATCGATCACTGTGGGTTTCCCACTTTCCACGGCGTGAACATGTGCCTTGTAACCGTTCAGAAAGGCGGTTTCCCACTCGCCAAAGCTTTGGTCATTGCTGAGCACGGGAACACCATTGGTTGCGCCCGAGAGGTCATCAAGCTGGTGCGCGAACTCGTGAAAGACGACGTTCCGACCATCGTGATCATTCAGGGCACCGCGCTGGCTATGGGCCCAGGACAGGATCACGGGGCCGCGGTTCCAGCTTTCCCCGCTGCGGATGATTTCCTGTTCGGTGACGACATAGCCACTGTGGCGGCGCTGTTTTGATTTGAAGGCACCGGGGTAAACCAGAATGGTCGTCAGGTTGTCGTACCACTGGTCTGTATTCACCACGAGCAGACAGGCTTGCGCGGCAATCGACACCTGCATATCTTCGGTGACGTCCAGCCCGTCGCAGCCGACGAAATCGACCTGATCAAGAAACAGGTTTATCTTTCCTTCCAGCGCCCCGCGCAAGTCTTTGGGCAGCTTCTGGATAATCGGCACCTGAGCGTTCACAATATCGCGCTGGTGCTGGGACAGCGACTTGGCCAGCAAGGTCAGGCGGGTTTGTCGTTTCGACCAGAAGTGAAAGGCCGCAGCGCCAGCGATCAGCGCGACAACCGTCAGAAAAAGCAACATGGATCGACTGTAGCGCGATCAGAAAGGGACGAAAACGGGAATCCCGGATCATCCGGACACTCAAAAGAAATGACGCCACGGGTTTCCCCACGGCGCCCTGACATGAAGTGCAGTCTGCTTACTGTTTGACTTCTGCCGCCGGGTTCGATCCGGCTTTGGCGCTGCGGCCGGGGTTCAGGGGATCGTCCTGACGCTGAACCGAGCCTTCGAAATGCGCGCCGCTTTCAATGGCGATGGTCTTGTGGATGATGTCGCCTTCGACACGGGCGGTCGAGGTCAGGCGAACCTTGAGGCCACGTACGCGGCCAACGATGCGACCGTTGATCACAACGTCATCTGCGGTGACTTCGCCCTTGATCGTTGCCGATTCACCAATGGTCAGCAAATGGGCGCGGATGTCGCCTTCGACAGTGCCTTCCACCTGAATGTCACCGCTGGTCTTGATGTTGCCGGTGATGTGCAGATCCGAGGACAGAACCGAGGCCGGCGGCTTGGGTTTGGGTGCCATTGCAGGTTTCGCGTCAGCCGGAGCAGGAGCCGCTGGGGTCGCCGGAGCGGCAGGTTTGGCCGCCTCAGGTGCTTTGGGTGCGGGCTCGTTGATTTTGCTTTTAGAAAACATTTTTCGCAGCCTTGATGTAAGTCATTGGGTTTACGGGATTTCCGTTCACGCGCACCTCGTAGTGCAGATGCGTGCCGGTGGACCGTCCGGTGTTACCCATATCAGCAATATGATCCCCGCGCGAGACCCTTTGGCCGACCTTTACGTTGATCTTGGTGTTATGAGCATAAAGTGTCTCAATTCCGAACGCGTGCTTGATTTTCACAAGGCGTCCGAAGCCTGATTGCCAACCGGCATGCGTGACCACGCCATCAGCGGTCGCAAAGATATCGGTGCCCGTTGCTGCAGCAAAATCCGTGCCGTTGTGCATCCGGCTACCGCCGGTTTTTGGGTCGCGGCGGCGACCATATCCGCTGGTAAAGCGAAACGCGCTTTTGACCGGGCTGGCAAAGGGGGCCTTTTCCGCTGCAATCCGGTACAGGTTCAGCTGATCCATCTGGCGCAGCAACGTGTTCGCGCGCACTTCTTCGGGCGAAAGCTCGTCTTCTTCGCCGCGTGTGCTAAGGGATAAAGGGGTCAGCGGACCGCCCATACCGCTATATCCGCGCCGGACCTCTTCGATGATGCGATCTGTTGGCATTCCGGCCTCTCGGAACATCTTGTCCAGAGGTTCGACCGAAATGACCATCGCCTCTTCCAGCTGGCGGAAAATCTCGTCGCTGCGTTCCTGCATCAGACGGATTTCCAGTTCCAGATCGTCCCGCTGTTCCAGCGCGTCCAGGGCGTTGGTGGCGATCAGGTCGCGTTCTTTGGCGGTCCGCGCCAAGGCGTCGGTCATAAAGGCCATCTGTACCGGGGCGCTGGAAACCGCGGCATACATATCGGAGCCGCTGGTGTCCTGTTTCAATTGGGCCAGCTCTGAGCGCGCCTCTTCGCGCTGTTTCATCGTGGTGCGCAATGTCGTCTGGATGACTTCGATACCTGTCTCAAGCTCGCGGCGACGGTTTTCCGAGGCCAGCAGTTCCGACTGCATCGCGGAAATCTGGTCCAGCGCGGCATTGAACCGGTCCTGAGCGGCCAGCGCCTCATGCGCACGGGCATCGCGTTCTGCCGACAAAGTGTTCAGGCGTTCCTGATAGATGGCCTGATCGCGCTTTGCCTGTTCCCGGAAATTCCCGGCCCCGATGCTGTCCATCAGCAGTATGGCTGTCGCAACCGCTGTCCACCCGACCATGACGGCAACTCCGGCCACTGCGACGACCTGAGTTTCCGAACTGAGCCGGATAAATTTCGTGTCTGTGTCGGATTTCAGAAAGACCCGGCGTTCCGGGAAATGTCTCTCAAGCAGTGAGTGCAGTTTTATTGCCAGACGTGTTCGCACGCGTCCCACCTTTCATCCCCAAGATCGGAACCGGTCGTGAGTGCCTGCCGTCCCTTGGGCCGATTGCATAAAGCGGCAGCGGCGTTCGGGCAAGTTTGTTGACCAATCAGGTGCAAATGGCGCTGAAATCCCGCAAAGATCGGCGAGATTTTGCCGAAAATAACGCAAAAGTGTCAGTTCGAGAGGTCTCCGGGCGCAGGCAGGTCTTCGGTCAGGGGCCAGTAGAAATCGGGGGGCAACCCGGCCTCGGCCCGTTTTTCTTCGTTGAAGGGGGGCTTGAGAACACCGTGGAAGTACCGCCGGACCAGCGCGTGAAACACATCCTTGGGGTCGGCGTTTTCCCGGCCACACAGGAAGTGGAACCATTTTGAGCCGTAAGCGACGTGGCCGACCTCTTCGGCATAGATCACTTCGAGCGCGGCGATGGCCTGTTCGGCCTTGGCCTTGCGGAATATCTCGATCATGCCGGGCGTCACGTCCAGCCCGCGCGCCTCAAGCACCATGGGTACAACGGCCAGCCGACCCACCAGATCTTCGGCAGTATCTTCGGCGGCGCGCCACATTCCGGCATGGGCGGGCAGGGCGCCGTAGTGGCTGCCCATCTGTTCCAGACAATCGCAAACCATCTCGAAATGGCGCGATTCCTCTTCGGCGCATTTCACCCAGTCATCGTAGAACCCGATGGGCATGGGTACATGGCCAAAACGCGCGATGATGTCCCAGTGCAGATCGACGGCGTTCAGCTCGATATGGGCAACCGCGTGCAGCAGGGCAATGCGCCCGGCTTCGGTACCCGGTTTCCGTTTGGGTACCTCACGCGGGGACAACAGCTCGGGCTTGTCCGGGCGCGCGGGGGACAGGGGCGGTGATGCGGTGCCGATCTCGATCGGCTCACCCTCGGCCGTGCGGGAGGTAAACCACGCGGCGGCATGGGCTTTGGACAGGGCGGTTTTGGCCCGCCCGTCCGCTGTTGTCAGAACCTCTGTCGCCATCTGTGTCAGTGTTTTGGGCACCGGGTTGCTCCGCCTTTGGCATGTCAGCGCGGGTGATAGACCGGATGGCGCGGCAGGTCGAGGGGGGCTTAGAGCGCCTTCACCGCTTCCAGCACCTCATCCACATGGTCGGGCACCTTGACCTTGCGCCAGACCTTGGCAATGCGTCCCTCGCTATCAATGACAAAGGTCGATCGCTCGATCCCCATCGATTTCCGGCCATACATGTTCTTTTCAACCCATACGCCATAGTCCTCGCAGACGGTCGAGCCTTCGTCCGACAAGAGCGGAGTGGTCAGCCCGTGTTTGGCGACAAACTTGTCATGCTTGGCGACGCTGTCCCGCGAAATGCCGAAAACGTGAGCCCCTGCCTCGGTAAACGCCTGAAGCTGCTCTGAGAAACCGATGGATTCCTTGGTGCAGCCCGGCGTATCATCACGGGGATAGAAGAACAAAACCACGGTGCCACCGCGCAACGCCGAAAGCGTCACCTCGCCACCGCCGTCGCGCGGCAAAGTGAAGTCGGGGGCGATGTCTGAAACGTCGGGCATTGGAAACTCCGCTAAAGGTTTTTAAAGGCTGCCCTTCATCATAGGGCAACGCGTGCGGGTTGGAAGGCGTGGATAGCAAATTGAAGCAGCACGAAGACGACGAAGCAAAACCGGGCAAGCCCGTGCGCCGTCGGTCGCGCCGCCGCACCGCTGGTCTGTGGGCTATGCGTGGGGCCATCGTGCTGGTGCTTCTGGCGATGTTTACCGGTTTCATGGTCGTGGGACAGAGAATGCACGCGCCGGTCTGGCTGCGCGATAGGGTCGAAGCCCGGCTGGAACGGGCGCTGGGCGGGCTGCAAATCCGGTTTGGAGACGTCAGTTTCATCATTCACGAAGGCTGGCGACCCCGTCTGCGGCTGACCGATGTTGCCATCAGTGACGCGGCGGGCCGGCAGATTGCGCAGGTATCCGATATGCGCGCCAGCCTGGCCATGCGCCCCTTGCTGCGCGGTCAGGTCCGGCCCAAGCGCATCATTCTGAGTGGCGCGCAGATCGCCATGACCCGCGATCAGGACGGGGCGCTGACCCTGACCGTGGGATCGGGCAGCGCGCCGGTTCAGGAAGCGCCGGACCTTGCACAGCTGATCGAGACCTCGGACGAGGTCTTTCAATCTCCGATACTGTCGGCGCTGACCTCGGTCGAACTTGATGCGATTACGCTGGATTACCGCGACCTGCGGCAGGGGCGGTCGTGGGTTCTGGACGGTGGGCATATTCAGGCGAACCGCAGTGATAACGAAGTGCGGCTTGCAACCGGGTTTTCGGTTCTGTCGGGGCGTGACTATGTCAGCAGTATCGAGGCCAACTATACCAGCGTACTGGGCACGCCTGCCGCCAGCTTTGGCATCTCGGTCACCGATCTTCCGGCCGAGGATATAGCAGGCCAAAGCCCGGCCCTTGCCTGGTTGCAGGTTCTGCGCGCACCGATTTCAGGGGCTTTGCGGGGCAGTGTCGATGAAAACGGGGCAACAGGAACCGTGTTCGCAACCCTCAATCTGGGGGCCGGGGCGGTGCAGCCCAACCCGGAAACACGCCCTGTCCCGTTCGAATCTGCCCGTACATATTTCACCTATGACCCGAACGCCCAGATGCTGGACTTCAATGAGGTGTCGGTGGTGTCGGCCTGGGGCACAGTTCAGGCCGATGGAAAGGCGTTTCTGCAAGGGGCTGAAGATGGTGTGCTGGACAGTCTGGAGACACAGTTGCGCTTGTCCGGGATCAATGTGAACCCGGCGAACCTGTTCCCGGAGCCGATTCAGCTGTCGCGCGCCAGCCTGGATTTCAAGATGGCGTTCAACCCGTTCCAGTTGCGCCTTGGCCAGATGACCATCGAGGATCCGGGCCACACCGTGCGCGCCTTTGGTGTTTTGCACGGACGTGCAGATGGCTGGGCTGTGGCGCTGGATGCCCATCTGGATCAGATGAGCTCGGACAATGTTCTGAGCTACTGGCCGGAGCGTCTGGCACCCAAGCCACGGGAATGGGTGACGGAAAATCTCTATCGGGGGGTTTTGTCGGACATGGATTTTGCCCTGCGTCTGGAACCCGGTTCCAAACCGGATCTGTATCTTGATTTTGGGTTCGAGCAGGCCAAAGTTCGCTTTGCCAAGACGCTGCCGCCGATCGAAGATGCACAGGGTCAGGCCAGTCTGATCGACAGCCGGTTTACGGTCACCGCGCAGCAGGGGATGGTGGTCGCCGATGACGGGGGGAGTGTGGATGCGGCGGGGACGTCCTTCATCATACCTGACACGGATATCAAGAAATCCGCACCCGGCATCGCCCGTATTCAGGCAAAGGGCAGCGTGACTTCTGCGTTGTCGCTGCTGGACCGGCCGCCGCTGGAATTGCTGAGCAAGGCGGGGTTGCCCGTTGAAGTTGCCAAAGGCACGGTTGCATTGACCGGAACGCTGTCCTTGCCGTTGATAAAAGAGCTGAAGTTTCAGGATACCGAATTTCACTTCAACGGAACGCTGGCCAATCTGTCCAGTGACCGTCTGGTGCCGGGATTTTCCATAAGTGCCCCGATGCTGGATATTTCCGGCAATCAGTCGGGCGTCCAGATTCAGGGACTGGGTCAGTTCGGCGATGTTCCGCTTGAGGCGCTTTGGCAGCAGCCCATTGACGGCGAAACCGAACAGCGCAGCACCTTCACCGGCCAGATCGAACTGTCCCCGCGTCTGATGGATGAGATCAAGGCTGGCCTGCCGCCGGGGATGCTGACGGGCAAAGGGGTTGCTGATATTACGCTGGGTCTGGGCGCTGGGGCGCCTCCGAAACTGTCTGTTGTTTCGGACCTTCAGGGCGTGGCGCTTTCCATCCCTGAACTCGGTTGGCGCAAAGACGTAAACACCACAGGATCACTGACTGCGGACGCGACGTTGGGCGCGCAGCTGAAAGTGGACGACCTGCGGATCAATGCAGCGGGACTGCGCACAAACGCATCCATTTCCTTTCACGAAAACGGTGAATATGACCGTGTCCAGTTCAGCTCGTTCGATCTGGGGGACTGGCTTGCGGTTCCGGCGGAACTGATCGGGCGGGGAGCCGCTGTCCCGGATATCCGCGTCCTTGGCGGTGTGCTGAACATGGGGTCTGCAAACTTCGGCGAAAGCGGCGGATCGGGCGGCGGCGGTGCCCCTGGGCCGAAACTGGACGTGGCACTGGACCGTCTTCAGGTTACCGAAACTGTTGCACTGACAGGTTTCCGGGGGGCGTTCCAGACAACCGGCGGCGTAAATGGCACCTTCACAGCGCGGGTGAACGGCGGTGCGGCTGTTGCCGGTCAAGTGACCCCACGGGGAAATCGAAGCGCCGTTGACCTGACGTCGAAAGACGCGGGGGCCGTTTTGCGATCGGCCGGGGTTCTGACACAGGCGCGTGGCGGTGATCTGGACCTCAAGCTTGAACCGGTGGCTGAGCCCGGCAGTTACGACGTCATCCTGAAAATCGTTAATACCCGGATCACCGATGCCCCGGCCATGGCCGCGATCCTGAACGCGATCAGCCTTGTTGGTCTGCTGGACGAGATGGCCGGGCAGGGGATCTTCTTTTCGGCGATTGACAGCCGCATGAGGATATCGCCCACCGACATCAAAGTGCTGAGTGGCAGCGCTGTTGGCCCGTCAATGGGGCTTTCGTTTGATGGAACAATCGACACCGTGAACAGCCTGCTGAACCTGCGGGGGGCGATTTCACCGATTTACCTTCTCAATGCCGTTGGCAGCGTGTTTACCCGCAAGGGCGAAGGTGTCATCGGATTCAACTACACGCTGACCGGGCCGATATCCTCGCCCAAAGTCGCGGTGAACCCTCTGTCCGGTCTGGCGCCCTTGTTTTTGCGTGATCTGTTGCGTCAGCCTGCGCCAAAGGTCTCGGACGGCCCCAATGCTGCGCCGGTGGAACCTGACGAGCCGAAACCGACATTTGGCTCTCCTCCCAGTGACCGCTGACGGGATATGGCCGAATCTTTTGCGGGGTTGTAAGGCGCGGTCATGAAGCTCAGCGATTTTGATTTCGACCTGCCCGACGACCTGATTGCCACGCGGCCTGCCAGCCCGCGATCCTCTGCGCGCCTTCTTGTGGTGCGGGGGGGTGCCACAGTGGACAGCCACGTGTTCGACCTGCCCGATTTCCTGCGGCCGGGCGACCGGCTGGTGCTGAACGACACGCGCGTTATCCCGGCGCGCCTGAACGGGCGGCGCCACAGAAGCAGCGCGCAAGGCCCGGTTTCCGCCGGGGTCGAGGCCACTCTGCTGGACCCGCAGGCCGATGGCACCTGGTCTGCGCTGATCAAGCCATTGAAGAAAGTGAAGCCGGGGGAAGAGATCGTGTTTTCGGCCGATCTGAGCGCGACGCTGGATCGGGTGGAAGACGGGCAGGCCTACTTGCGCTTCAATCTCAGTGGTCAGGATTTCGACAAGGCGCTGGATCAGGCCGGTGCGATGCCGCTGCCGCCCTATATCGCCGCCAAACGTCCGGCGGACGAGCAGGACAAGACGGATTATCAGACCATCTGGGCCCGCAGGTCCGGTGCGGTGGCAGCCCCGACCGCCTCGTTGCATTTTGACGATGCCCTGATGCAGGCTTTGTCGAAACGGGGTGTCGCCGTCACACATGTGACCCTGCATGTTGGCGCCGGAACCTTCCTGCCGGTCAAGGTCGAGGATGTGACAACCCACAAGATGCACGCCGAATGGGGGCAGGTCAGCGCCGAGGCTGTTGCCGAGATACAGGCGACAAAAGCTGCGGGCGGGCGTGTCATCCCGGTGGGCACCACCGCCTTGCGCCTGATCGAAAGTGCTGCGCGTTCGGGCACGATCGAACCGTGGGAAGGTGACACCGATATCTTCATCTATCCCGGTTTCCGGTTTCACGTGACCGATGCGCTGATGACAAATTTTCATCTGCCGAAATCCACGTTGTTGATGCTGGTTTCGGCGTTGATGGGTCAGGACCGGATGCGCGAGGTTTACGCCCATGCCATCGCGCAGAAATACCGGTTCTTTTCTTATGGCGATGCGTCGCTTTTGATCCCCGGATAGGCGCGCATACGGCATCACCGACAGGGAATGTCGTAGACAAGCGCGATGGAAGCGGTCTTTGATCGCAGAACAAAACTCAAACCAGCTTGGCACCTATCGGAGGCCCAAATGATTCAGGTTCTGTCCAGCGCATGGGCATTGTTGCTCGGCATGGGGTTGCTGATGGTCGGAAACGGCCTTCAGGGCACGATCCTGGGTGTTCGCGGACAACTCGAGGGGTTTTCGACCCTTGAGATGTCTTTTGTAATGTCAGCATATTTTGTTGGTTTTCTGGGTGGTTCACGGCTTGCGCCCGAGATGATCCGGCGTGTTGGTCATGTGCGGGTCTTCGCGGCGCTGGCGTCTTTCATTTCTGCCGTGATGATCATGTATCCGATGCTGGCAGACCCGATTGCCTGGGTTCTGGGACGCGTAGTGATCGGGTTCTGTTTTTCGGGCGTTTACGTCACTGCGGAAAGCTGGCTCAACAACGCAGCCAATAATGAAAACCGCGGTCAGGCCCTGTCGCTTTACATGATCGTTCAGATGTTGGGTATCATCGGCGCGCAGGGCCTTTTCCTGTTGGGCGACCCTGCCGGATACGAAACATTCGTGATCGCCTCGATCCTTGTTTCGGTATCTTTCGCACCGATTTTGCTGTCAATTTCGCCAACGCCGGCATTCGATACTACCAAGCCGATGACGTTGCGGGAATTGATGAAAAGCTCTCCGCTGGGGTGTGTCGGCATGTTCCTGCTAGGCGGCGTGTTCTCGGCGCAATTCGGGATGTCTGCGGTTTACGGGGCCCAGGCCGGTCTGTCCTTGGTTGAGATCTCGGCATTTGTGGCGGCGTTCTATGTTGGGGCAATTGTCCTGCAATACCCGCTGGGCTGGTTTTCCGACCGGATGGACAGGCGTTTCCTGATCCTGTTGGTCGCGGCAACCGGAGCAGTTGGCGCCGTCAGTGGTATGCTTTATGGCTTTTCCTTCGAAATCCTCCTGGCGTCTGCTTTTGTGATCGGCGGAATGACCAACCCTTTGTATTCATTGCTGATTGCGCACACCAACGATTTTCTGGAATACGAGGATATGGCCGCGGCATCCGGTGGTCTGATCTTCATCAACGGCCTTGGGGCAATTACCGGACCCGTTATCACAGGCTGGCTGATGGGTGACGCAGTCTTTGGCCCGCCGGGCTTTTTCCTGATCATTGCCGTGTTGCTTGTCGCATTGGCCGCCTATTCGGTCTACCGGATGACCCAGCGTGCAGCAGTTCCTGTTGATGAAACCGGCACCATGTCGACGCTTTATCCCACTGCATCGCCCGTTGCATTCGAGGTTGCACAGGAAGTTGCCATAGAGGCGGCAGAAGCAGAGTTCGAAGAAGGTGCGCGCGAAACCGCTTGAGACACGAAATTATGTCGGTTGTGTTGCAATATGTTACTGTAACAGTTCTGTAAAAGGGACTTAAATGACGTTACGTCTGGGGCGCGGGCAATTGACGGAGTTTGAGGCAATGGTAACGCCTGAAGAAGTATTGAGTTTTTGGTTAGATGAAGTTGGCCCTAAGGGCTGGTATATTGAAAATGAGGCGCTGGACGCAGACATTCGGGCGCGGTTTCAGTCAACTTGGGAAGCAGCGGCAGCGGGTCGGTTTTCGCTCTGGCTGACTTATCCCAGCGGGGCGCTGGCCTATATCATCCTGACAGATCAGTTCCCGCGTAACATGTTCCGAGGTGAGGCGCGTGCCTTCTCGACCGATCGTGCGGCATTGGCGGCGGCGAAATGCGCAGTCGACAAAGGCTGGGACAAGAAGATCGACGAACCAGCCAGACAGTTCTTTTACCTGCCGATGATGCACTCGGAAAACCTGTGCGATCAGGAACGCTGTGTGCGTCTGATCTGCCAAAACATGAGCAGCGACGCAAGCAACCTGCTGCACGCCAGAGCGCATCGCGAGGTGATCCGCAAGTTCGGTCGTTTCCCGTATCGGAACGCGGCGCTGTCCCGCAGCTCGACTCCGCATGAAACTGCCTATGTCGATATGGGCGGGTACGGCACGACCGTGCGCGAACTACAAGCTACGGGCTGAACGCGAAGCCGCAACCGCTCTTTGGTCACGGCTGCGCTTTATGACTCAGGTGTGCATCCCCGCAATGCCAAAACGCGTTCCGCTGCGATATCGGCGCCGGTTTGGATCGCCTGCGCAATCAGCATTTCTGGCGTGTCAGCCAGTTCCGAAATCCGCTCCTGAACCGTTTGCAGCTTCTGTTCTGCTGCATTCAGGCGCCCCAGCGTTGCCCGGAGGTTTTGCGCGGCTTGGCTGTCTGCAAACGTGTCTTGCTGTGAAAGCGCCGCCAAATCAGTCCGCAACGCCGCAAGCTCGTCCCGAATGCCCTTCGCCTCATCCCGGATGGGGGCCAAGGCCTGAACCGTTTGCGAGACTTCAGCAGTGATGTTTTCGGCTTTGGACGCCAGTTTCCAGCCCAGAAACAGGCACAGCGCAACAAGTATCAATGTGGCATTGAGCAGGGCAAGCAGCAGATCTTTCAGAGTTTTGGCCATGGTCAGCCCCTTGAATGGGTTGAGAAAAGAATAGGTCCGACCGGTGTCGGCGTTTCTTTTCTAGCCATTGCATGGCCCGGGGTATAGGCTGAAATCCGCAAGTTCAGGCATCGCTTACCCTGCGTCCTATTTGTCGCGGGAACGGTGTGTTGATGCGTTCCGAATAATAGTTTAATGGTAAACTAAATTTTCAACTCCTGCGCCGAGAGGAACACATGGCTGCACAATCCTATGATCTGATCGTAATCGGGGCTGGCCCCGGCGGCTATGTCGCTGCAATCCGCGCAGCCCAGCTGGGCCTGAAAACCGCAGTGGTCGAGCGCGAGCATTTGGGGGGGATCTGCCTGAACTGGGGCTGTATTCCGACCAAGGCGCTGTTGCGGTCGTCCGAAGTGTTCCATCTGATGGAGCGCGCCAAGGATTTCGGTCTGAAAGCCGAAAAGATCGGATATGATCTGGACGCGGTGGTCAAACGATCCCGTGGCGTGGCCGCGCAGCTGTCAGGAGGCATTGGCCATCTGCTGAAGAAGAACAAGGTTGCCGTTGTAATGGGGCAGGCCACGATCCCTGCAAAGGGCAAGGTCAGCGTCAAGACCGACAAAGGCACCGAGGAACTGACCGCCAAGAACATCATTCTCGCAACCGGGGCACGGGCGCGGGAACTGCCGGGCCTTGAAGCTGACGGCGATCTGGTCTGGACGTACAAGCACGCACTGCAACCGCCGCGGATGCCGAAAAAACTGCTCGTCATCGGGTCTGGTGCGATCGGCATCGAGTTTGCCAGCTTCTACAATACGCTGGGCGCAGACACCACAGTTGTCGAGGTGATGGACCGGGTGTTGCCGGTCGAAGACGCCGAAATCAGCGCATTGGCCAAGAAGGCGTTCACCAAACAGGGCATGACCATCATGGAAAAAGCCATGGTCAAGCAGCTGGACCGTGGCAAGGGGAAAGTGACCGCGCATATCGAGGTAAAGGGCAAGGTCGAGAAACAAGAGTTCGACACAGTGATCTCGGCTGTCGGGATCGTTGGCAATATCGAAAACCTTGGTCTGGAAGCTCTGGGCGTCAAGATCGACCGGACACATGTGGTTACGGACGAGTATTGCCGCACCGGCGTTGAGGGCCTTTATGCGATCGGTGACATCGCAGGCGCGCCCTGGCTTGCACATAAAGCAAGCCACGAGGGTGTCATGGTCGCGGACCTCATCGCGGGTCAACATGCGCACCCGGTCAAACCCGAAAGCATCGCGGGATGCACCTATTGCCAGCCTCAGGTTGCCTCGGTTGGATATACCGAAGCAAAGGCCAAAGAGCTGGGTTACGACATCAAAGTCGGCCGCTTTCCCTTTATCGGCAATGGCAAGGCCATAGCCTTGGGTGAGCCGGACGGGCTGATCAAAACCGTGTTTGATGCGAAAACAGGCGAGTTGCTGGGCGCCCACATGATCGGTGCCGAAGTTACCGAACTGATTCAGGGTTACGTGGTCGGTCGCCAGCTGGAGACAACGGAAGAAGACCTGATGAACACCGTCTTCCCGCACCCGACACTGTCAGAGATGATGCACGAAAGTGTGCTGGATGCCTATGGTCGCGTGATCCATATGTAAGAACGGCGTAGTTCCCCGTCAGGGTTGGGGGCTCTGCCCCCGCCGCGCGTGCCGCGCGCCTCCCCCGGGATATTTTAGGCCAGATGAAGCAGGGATCCTTTATTCATCTGGCTGCAAATATCCCGGAGCGCGAGGCAGAGCCTCGCATAAGACCTATTTGTTCAAAGCATCCAGAATGCGCGCCCATGACCGGATGCCCTTGTGGAAGCTTTTCACGTCATATTTCTCGTTCGGCGAATGGATGGCATCATCTTCGTTTGCATAGCCAACCAGCATCGAGTCGAGCCCCAGAACGGTGTTGAAATAGCCGACAACAGGGATTGATCCCCCCATTCCAGTGAACACTGCCTCGCGGTCCCATTCATCCGACAATGCGCCGCGCGCGGCTTCGAATTCGGGGCGGGTGATATTCATGACCGAAGCGGGAGACCCTTCCATATCGTTATCCCAGACCACTTTGGCGTCCGGGGATAGCTGATCCTCGACATGTTTGCGGATTTTGGCGCGCAGCGCGTCCGGGTCCATGTCACCAACAAGACGGCAGGTGATTTTGCAATGGGCCTTGGACGGAATAACGGTTTTGGAGCCCGCACCGTTATAACCACCCCACAGCCCGTTCACTTCGAGCGTTGGTCGTGCCCATTGTTGCTCCAAGGTGGAGTAACCCTTTTCGCCATGCGGCTGGGTGTAGCCGACCGAATTCAGATAATCCGCTTCGTCGAAGCCGCAATTCTGCCATTGGCGCAACTGGTCTTCGGGTACTTCATGCACGCCTTCGTAGAACCCGTCGACAGCGATCCGCCCGGTTTCGTCGTCATAAAAAGAGGTCACGATTTTCGACAGTTCGCGCAGCGGATTCAGGCCCGGGCCGCCATAGTGGCCGGAATGCAGGTCGATGCGCGGCCCCACAATGGTAAACTCGTCCTTCAGCATGCCCCTCAACTGCGCCGCAATCGACGGAACGCCGCGTGATACCATGGATGTATCGCAGACCAGCGCCAGATCCGCTTTGAGTTCGGCGGCATTTTCCTTGAGGAAAGGAACCAGTGAGGGCGAGCCTGATTCTTCTTCGCCCTCGAAAAAGAAAGTGATGCGGCAGGGCAAGGATCCGTGTACGGCCTTCCAGGCGCGGCAGGCTTCGACAAAAGTCATTAGCTGGCCTTTGTCGTCTGACGCTCCGCGTCCGCGGATGACCGGTCCGGTTTCGGTGTCCTCAATGGCGGGATCGAATGGATCCCGGTTCCACAGGTTCAACGGATCGACCGGCTGCACATCGTAGTGGCCATAAAACAGGAAATGCGGCGCAGTCGCGTCCTCACCCACGTGGCCAACAACCATCGGGTGGCCCGGTGTTTCCCGTTTCTCTGCCGCAATCCCGATGCTGTTCAGATCGGCGACCAGCCAGTCCGCGGCGCGGCTAACCTCGGCCTTGTATGCGGGGTCAGTCGAGATCGACGGGATGCGCAGCAGTTCCATCAGGCGGTCGATCGAGGTTTGCAGATCTTCGTCAATCCGGTTCAACACGGCGTCTAGCGACATGGGGGGCTCCTGCCTGTTTTTTGTTCCCGCGAACCCTAGCAGCGTTGTCGGCGCCGTCCAGAGTTGTTGACACGAATTGCGGCCCGGCGGTGTAAGCTTTGGGTAGGGAGGCGGGACCTGCGTCGTTTCCACGCGTTCGATGGCCGTAACTTTACTTGTCGGATGGGGTGCAAACTTATATTTGATGCAAATCAAAGTTGGGTTCACCTTTTCGGCTGTAACCAGCTGAATAAGGGAACACAAAGCCACCGAAACAGGGTAAGCTGTGGGAGGTGGCGAAAATATCGCCCAATGGGAAACCGGATACGGGCGTTCAAGGAGGGTCCTTTGGACTATACTGCTCAGCTCGATTCAGCGATTGCCAGGCTGCATGATGAAGGTCGTTACCGGACCTTCATCGATATCGAACGTCGCAATGGGTATTTTCCCCATGCGGTGCGCACACGTCCGGACGGGTCACAGCAGAACATCACCGTATGGTGCGGCAACGATTATCTGGGCATGGGGCAAAACCCGGTCGTTCTGAATGCAATGCACGAAGCTGTTGATGCAGCCGGTGCAGGTTCAGGCGGTACGCGCAATATCTCGGGCACCACGGTTTATCATAAAAGGCTTGAGGCTGAACTGGCCGATCTTCACGGCAAGGAAGCCGCGCTGCTTTTTACCAGCGCCTATATCGCCAATGACGCAACGCTCAGCACGCTGCCCAAACTGTTCCCGGGCCTGATCATCTACTCTGACGCGCTGAACCATGCCTCGATGATCGAAGGCGTGCGCCGGAATGGCGGGGCCAAGCGCATCTTCCGGCACAACGATGTGGCGCATCTGCGCGAGCTGCTTGAAGCGGACGATCCGGCCGCACCCAAGTTGATCGTATTCGAGTCGGTTTATTCTATGGACGGCGATTTTGGTCCGATCGAAGAGATCTGCGATCTGGCAGATGAGTTCGGCGCACTGACTTATATCGACGAAGTGCACGCGGTAGGCATGTATGGCTCGCGCGGCGGCGGTGTGACCGAGCGCGATAACCTTGCCCACCGGATCGACATCATCAATGGCACGCTGGCAAAAGCCTATGGCGTGATGGGCGGCTATATCGCGGCCAGCGCCAAGATGTGCGACGCCGTGCGGTCATATGCGCCGGGCTTTATCTTTACCACGTCCCTGCCACCTGCGGTTGCGGCCGGGGCTGCTGCATCGGTTGCCTACCTGAAAACTGCACCTGAACTGCGTGAGCAGCATCAGACGCAGGCCAAAATCCTCAAGCTGCGGTTGAAGGGGATGGGGTTACCGCTGATCGACCACGGAAGCCATATCGTGCCCGTGATCGTTGGAAACCCGGTCCATACCAAGAAGCTCAGCGATATGCTGTTGGATGATTACGGCATTTATGTGCAACCGATCAATTTCCCGACCGTTCCGCGCGGAACCGAGCGTCTGCGCTTTACCCCTTCTCCGGTGCATGGGCCTGACGAAATGAACCGTCTGGTACAGGCGATGGACGAACTTTGGTCACATTGTGCGCTAAATCGCGCCGAACTTGCCGGTTAACCTCACGCCAAAGTGTGCAACGTATTTGCCGCGTGTTAAGCTTACGCTAACAAAATCGGCGGACGAATCGTTTTGGGGATGATTCGCCGCTAACGCGAAACGCGCGACAGGCAGAATGGGGCAGCAGGAATGATTGGGCGCAGATCACAGCGCGAATCTGATGAGGATGTAGATGTCAGACCGAAAGGGTTTGACGACTACGAGGTACGCCTTGGTGACAAGATGCGCGGCGAACGCGCAACCATGGGCAAATCCCTGTTGGATGTTCAGCGCGAGCTGAGGATCAAAGCCAACTACATTGCTGCCATCGAAAACGCAGATCCTGATGCCTTTGACACGCCCGGCTTTATCGCCGGGTATGTGCGTTCTTACGCGCGTTATCTGGGGATGAACCCGGATGAAACCTTCTCGACTTTCTGCGCGGAAAGCGGTTTTTCGGTCGCGCATGGCATGTCGGCCGAGGCTTCGGTGGTGCGAAAGCCGACCGGCGCGCTTCCGGCGCGTGGGCCAATGGGGCGCGATCCCTTCATCTCGCCCAATACGCCGTATATTCCGGGCAAGGAATCTCTGGTCAGTCAGATTGAACCGCGCGCCATCGGATCGTCGCTGGTACTTTTGGCGGTTATTGGTGGCATCGGCTATGGCGGGTGGGCGGTTCTGAACAAGATCCAGCAGGTACAGGTCAGCCCGGTTGAACAAGCGCCTGTGGTGCTTTCCGACCTTGATCCGCTGGATGCCGTGCGCGACGGCGTTGTCGATGATGCGGTTGCTGCGGCGAACACCGAGGCACTGGACCGCCTCTATCGTCCGCAGGCCTTGGATGTTCCGGTTCTGGTTGCCCGCGATGCGCCGATTTCGACCCTTGATCCACGCGATGTCGGAACCTTCCGCCCGCCAAGCCTGCCGCAGTTCGAAGTCGCCGAAGTGCACACGGTTGAACGACCATCCTTGCCGCAGGTCGTGGAACAGATTGATACCATGCTGAAAATCGTTGCTGTCGATCCTTCTTGGATGCGGGTGACGGCGGCGGATGGCAGTGTTATTTTCGAAGGGACCCTTGGAACGGTCGAGCAAGGCAGTGTCTTTGAGGTTCCGCTAACGGAAGAACCACCGCTGTTGCGGGCAGGGGCGTCGGGATCGGTTTATTTCTCAATGAACGGCGAGCACTATGGCCCGGCAGGGGCACCCGGCACGGTTGCCAAAGGGGTGATCCTTTCGAAAGACGCGGTGTCTGAAGTTTATGCCGTTGCCGATCTTGAGGCGGAACAGAACAGCGCTCTCAAGCAATTGGTGGCTGAACTGCAAACCGAGGCGACAGAAGCGCCCGCCGAGTGATCTTGCCATTGCGGTAACCCCTTTGCCGGACTATCTACAGTCGCAACTCAGGCAGACGCGGATCCGTCCTTATGTCCCTTAATCACGTGCGCCCCTGGCGTGACATATATCGTCGTAAATCCCGTCAAATCATGGTCGGTAACGTTCCCGTCGGGGGGGATGCCCCGATCGCCGTTCAGACCATGACCAACACCCTGACCACCGATGTGGCGGCAACGGTGGCGCAAGTTCAGGCCGCAGCCGAGGCTGGCGCGGATATCGTGCGCGTTTCAGTCCCAGATGAGGCGTCGGCTAAGGCATTGAAAGAAATCGTGCGCGAAAGCCCGGTGCCCATCGTTGCGGACATCCATTTTCACTATCGCCGTGGTATCGAAGCGGCCGAGGCAGGCGCTGCCTGTCTGCGTATCAATCCCGGCAACATCGGCGATGAAAGTCGGGTGAAAGAAGTCATTCAGGCCGCGCGCGACCACAATTGCTCGATCCGCATCGGCGTAAATGCAGGCAGCCTGGAAAAGCACCTGCTTGAGAAATATGGCGAACCGTGCCCCGAGGCGATGGTCGAAAGCGGGTTGGAACATATCCGCATCCTTCAGGACAATGATTTTCACGAGTTCAAGATCAGTGTGAAGGCCAGCGACGTATTCCTGTCCGCCGCCGCGTATCAGGGCATAGCCGAAGCCACTGATGCGCCCATCCATCTGGGTATCACCGAGGCGGGCGGACTGGTGTCCGGCACCATCAAATCCGCCATCGGGTTGGGCAACCTGCTGTGGATGGGGATCGGCGACACGATCCGCGTCAGCCTGTCTGCCGATCCGGTGGAAGAGGTGAAGGTCGGCTTTGAAATCCTCAAATCCCTTGGTCTGCGCCACCGTGGCGTCAACATCATCTCATGCCCGTCCTGCGCGCGGCAGGGGTTTGACGTTATCAAGACCGTCGAGGCGCTGGAACGTCGTCTGGAACACATCAAGACACCGATGAGCCTGTCAATCATCGGCTGCGTGGTCAACGGACCGGGCGAGGCGCTGATGACCGATGTCGGGTTTACCGGTGGCGGGGCAGGATCCGGGATGGTCTATCTGGCGGGCAAGGCCAGCCATAAGATGTCCAACGATCAGATGATCGACCACATCGTGGAGCAGGTCGAAAAGAAAGCCGCGGAACTGGACGCGGCTGCGGAAGCGGCGGAGTAGTGTGGGGTCGGCTGTGTCGGTAAGGCAGACATAGCGACCTTACTCATCCCTTGCCCTGATGCCTGAGCTGTTGCAAACTTGTTTCGTGACCGAACGATGCCTGTTTCGCCGCCGGTTCAGTCGGTAAACAGAACAGCGCGGACCCATGCTTTGGGAGGAGTGTGTCATGACATCCAAGACCGCAGGCCCTACGCCACCTGAGAACCTGACGCCACACCAGCAGGCCATGCCCAAGGTCAATCGGGTTACTTCGGATGATATAAAGGCGTCGCTAAAAGCTGGGTTCTCCGATTTTCTGGCGCGCCCCTTCATGAGCGGTTTCTTCGGGTTTTTCTATGCGGCTTTCGGCATCCTGATGGTCTGGAGCTTGGTCTGGCTTGGCAAGATCTGGATGATCATCCCAGCGATTGTCGGGTTTCCTCTGGTCGCGCCTTTCGCCGCTGCAGGACTTTATGAGATGTCCCGGCGGTTACAGAAGGGAGAGAAATTTGGCTGGTATGAAATCCTCACAGTCATGGCCGATCAACGCAAGCGCGAAATGGGCTGGATGGCCTTTGTTACGCTGTTCATTTTCTGGGTTTGGGTTTACCAGGTCCGGCTTTGGCTTGCGATCATCCTGCAGAATTCATCCTTTTCGGATTTTGACGGATTCTTGAACATCATCTTGTTCACCCCGCAGGGCTGGACATTCCTAGCAATCGGCACCTGTGTCGGGGCGTTTCTGTCGGCTGTCTTGTTTTCGGTCACTGTCGTCGCCATGCCCATGCTTCTGGACCGGGAAACAAATTTCGTTTCAGCCATGTTGACGTCTTTACGCGTCGTCTCGGAAAGCCCTGTGGTCATGCTCGGCTGGGCAGCGATCATCTCGGTCACAATGTTATTGTCGATGGTTCCGGCGTTTATGGGCTTGATCTTTACCTTGCCGATCCTTGGCCATACCACGTGGCATCTCTATCAACGGGCCGTGGAACCGGTAGACGGCTGAGGTCAGCGATCAGTCCGCCTTTTTGTCTGGGGGCAGCTGTGCCGCCCCCAATACCTATCAACCCTGTTCTGCGCGAACGCCATCTGCAATCTGCTGCATCTGATCGGCAGGCAGATAGCCGCGCAGCAACTCGGTTCCCAACACGAATGAGGGCGTGCCCGAAATCTGCATCCGTTGCGCCAGGGCGCGGGTGCGGCTGATCTCATCCGTGACGCTGTCGCTGTCCATCGCGGCGATGATCGCGTCACTGTCCAGACCCAGCCCGTCAGAGATGCGGCGAAGAGTTACTTCTGAGGGTTCGCCGCTGAATTCCATCAGCGCATCGTGAACCTGTTTATAGGCGTCATTGCCCGCCACTTGCTTGGTTGCCACCGCAAAGCGAGAGGACAAAACAGATGCGTCGCCCAGAATTGGCAGTTCTTTGATCACAAAGCGGATATTGCCATCGCTGGCCAGCAGGTTTGCCACTTCGGGCACCGCGCGGCGGCAATAGCCGCAGCGGTAATCCATAAACTCGACCAGTGTGATATCGCCATCCGGGTTGCCCCCAACCCAGCTAAAGCCATCGTCGAACAGTTCGGCCGCATTGGCGGCAACCAGTTCCTTGTCTGCGGCCGCTTCGGCCACTGCGTTTCGCTGTTCGAGGATATTGATTGCCTCGATAATGACTTCGGGGTTTTCCAGCAGGTATTCGCGTACCTGAGCGCCAAACTCTGCCTTTTCGGCATCATTCATCGCGTTCAGGTCCAGCGCCTGCGCTGAGGTCGCCGCCATGGAAAGCCCCAGAAGGGCAGGTGCAGCATGTCTGAGGATCATTTCCGTTTCCTTTTATCTTTCTTGAGTCGTTCTGAGGCAATCAACACGTCTTGAGCCCTTTGCCAACCCGGAGAGCCTTCCGGCAATTGCGCCACGGCCCGTTTCGCGTGAATTCCGGCATCCTCCATCCGACCCTGCAGCGCATAGCGCTCTGCCGTCACGGTCGAAGCCATGCCGTTATTTCCGGCCTGCGCGTAAGCCACACCCAGGTCCTGCATCAGGCGTGCATTACGAAAGTCGCGCGCACGCGCCTGTTCCAGTGCATTCAATGCCTGTTTTGTTTCCCCTTGCGCCAACAGTGCGCGCCCATAGCCCGCAAGGATCAACGCATTGTTAGGTGCCATTTCAACAGCGCTTGCATAGGCTTTAACAGCCTCGCTTACCCTTCTGTTTTCCAATAGGATTTGCCCTTTCAGGTCGTAATAGAACGGGTCATCAGGACGCTCGGCAAGCGCCGAGTCTATCGCGGCACGAGCGCGGGACAGATCGCGATTCTGATGATAGGCCGAAGCCTCTCGCATCAGGCGGATGTCGCGGTAGGGTTCTTCGCCGGCGCGCCGCAAGGTCCAACTGGGCGACCGCAGAAAGGCCGACAGCTTGCCTTTAACCCGCGCAAACCAGTAATCCGCATTGGGGTTTGGAACGGCTCGGTCGCCAAACTCATCCAGGAAAGCCTCGGCGGCGCGCAGACGATCACGGCTTGTCGGGTGTGATCGCATATAGGGGTCCTGGTTGGCGACACTCAGCAGTTCCTGACCGGCGAACTTTCGGTGCAACTCCACCATCCCGCTGGGTGAGATTTCGGCCCATCGCAGGTAACTTGCGGCGCTGCGGTCGGCGGATGCCTCTTCCGCGCGGGTGTGACCCAGAAAACCGCGGATTGCCGCGCCTTGGGTGCCAGCAGCGATCCCGATGGCGGCCTCGCCCCCACCCGCCGCTGCAGCCAGCAGGGCCAAAGCCGTGCCGAGGCTGGCGTTGCGCTGCGCGGCTTTCAGGTTCTCAGCCCGTCGCGCCAGATGACCATTCGAGATATGGGCGGCCTCGTGGGCGATGACAGCCTGCAACATCTCAGGGCTTTCGACGGTCAGAATCAGCCCGTAGTTCACATAAATCGCGTTGTAGTCGATGACGAATGCGTTGAACGTGTTGTCGTTTACGACCAGAATCTGAACCCGGTTCGTGTTCAGCCCCGCAGCCCGCAACACCGGAAAGGCCAGTTCACGCAGGCCATGTTCGATATCAGGGTCGCGGATTAGGCTCTGCGCGTGCGATTGCATCGCTGCCGCCAGCCAGACGACAACGGCAACCATCAGGGCCGGGATTGACGCCAACCGGGATACGCGCTCAAAAGCCATGACTGCAACATGGGAGATGGGCATGAGAAACTCAACCCGGTCCGGGGTCGATCCGTTCATCGTGATGGATGTGATGGAGGCGGCACGCAAGGCCGAAGAGGCGGGTCGCCACGTGATCCACATGGAAGTCGGCCAACCCGGAACCGGCGCGCCAAAGGGCGCGACCGAGGCTTTGGCAGCGGCGATGGAGCAAGGCCCGCTGGGCTATACGGTTGCCCTGGGTCTGCCCGCCCTGAGGCAGCGGATCGCCCGGCTTTACGGGGATTGGTACAATGTTGATCTGAACCCAGAGCGGGTGGTGATCACACCTGGCTCGTCCGGCGGATTCCTGCTGACCTTTACCGCATTGTTCGACAGCGGTGACCGTGTCGGTATCGGGGCGCCCGGCTATCCGTCCTATCGCCAGATCCTGAAGGCGCTAGGGCTGGTCCCGGTCGACCTGCCGACCGCGCCGGAAAACAGGTTGCAGCCCGTGGCGGCGGATATTCAGGGGATGGACCTGAAAGGGCTGATGGTTGCCTCGCCCGCAAATCCGACCGGTACGATGCTGGACCGTGCCGCCATGAGCACCCTGATCCAGGCGGCGCACGGGCAGGGCGCGTCGTTCATCAGTGATGAGATTTACCACGGGCTGGAATACGAAGCCAAAGCCGTGACGGCGCTGGAGCTGACTGATGAATGCTATGTGATCAACTCGTTCTCGAAATACTTTTCGATGACCGGATGGCGCGTAGGCTGGATGGTGGTGCCCGAGGATCAGGTGCGCGTGGTCGAACGGATTGCTCAGAACATGTTCATCTGCGCCCCTCATGCCAGCCAGGTCGCAGCGCTGGCTGCGATGGATTGCGACGACGAGTTGCAAGCCAATCTGGATGTGTACCGCCGCAATCGCGCGCTGATGCTGGACGGGCTGCCCAAGGCCGGGTTTTCGAACATAGCGCCGCCCGACGGGGCGTTTTATGTTTATGCAGATGTATCCGACCTGACCGACGATAGCCGCACATTTGCGGCCGAGATTCTGGAACTGGCCGGTGTGGCCGTGACGCCAGGGCTGGATTTCGACCCGCAGCGCGGCCATACCGCATTGCGTTTTTCCTATGCGCGCGCGACGGATGACATTCAGGAAGGGCTTGAGCGTTTGCGTCAGTTTATGACCCGGCGCGGTGCTGTCAGGGAAAGGGCCTGAACCGTTCACAAACCGCCGCTTGTGGTATAGGGTGCCCGACAAACGATCTCGGGAAAACTTGAGGCCATGAGCAGGATCTTCTTTAGCATTGCGCTGTTCTGGGCGTTGGCTGGTGGTGCCATTGCGCAGGATTTCAGCGCGTTGGCGCGTGTCCAGCCTGACCAGAGCCGTATTACGGATGTCGGGCGTACCGGTGTTCGGGTGGACATCGCCCTCAGTCAGGGCGTTCCCTACAGGATTTTCACCTTGCAGGATCCCTACCGTATGGTTCTGGACTTCAACGAAGTGGATTGGGTCGGGCTGATCCGCGAAGATTTCCTGCAATCCGATCGCATCAGCGGCGTGCAGTTTGGCGCATATGTTCCGGGTTGGTCACGTCTGGTGCTGGAACTGGGGGCGCCGATGGCAGTGACGAAAGCAGAAATGTCGGTGGCAGAGGATTCAGGTGCTGCATTGCTGTCGCTCGACCTCAAGGGGACGGATTTCGATGCCTTCAACGCCTCGGCAGGTGCGCCGCGAAACCCGGGCTGGGACTTGCCGGAACCGGCGGATGTGCCTCAAGCCGCGGTGCGCGGTGCCGACCGACCCTTGCGTGTCATGCTGGATCCGGGCCACGGAGGCATTGACCCGGGGGCCGAGACTGACGCGATTGATGAAAAAACCCTGATGCTGACTTTCGCACGTGAGCTGCGCGAAATCCTTCTAAGATCAGGCGGGTACGAGGTGGTTCTGACGCGGGTCGACGATCAGTTCGTCTCGCTGGAGCGCCGAATTGCGCTGGCGCACCGGGCCGGTGCGGACCTGTTCATTTCGCTGCACGCTGATTCCCTGTCCGAAGGGCGGGCGCATGGCGCTGTGGTTTATACCCTGTCCAACGATGCCTCGGATGTGGCCAGTGCGAAGCTGGCGGAACGGCACGACCGCGGGGATTTGATTTCCGGTATCGATCTGAACGGGGCGGATGATCAGGTCACCGATGTTCTGCTGGACATGGCCCGTCAGGAAACGATGCCACGCACAAGCGCGCTGGCCAAGGCCATCGCAAACGGCCTGGCACAACAAGGCGGGCCGATGAACGGCAAACCCTTGCGTACCGCATCTTTTTCAGTACTCAAGGCGGCGGACATCCCGTCGGTTCTGGTCGAGCTTGGATTTCTGTCCAGTCCCAGAGACCTGAAGAACCTCAAAGATCCTGATTGGCGTGCAAGAATGGCGCTGGGAATTCATCGGGGGCTTGAGGATTGGCGCCAGCAGGATGTGATCCGCAAATCCCTTATTGGTCAGTGACCTTGCGGCGTAAAACGGCTAGAATACGCTCGGTGTTTTGACCCTTGGGTGGCGCATCACTATATATGCAGCACCGCGAAAAAAAGGCAGTAACGTGATCCGGTTCATTCTTTCGATTTTCGGGGCGATTTTCAGCCTCGTGACATTGGGTATTTTCATGGCCGCGCTGGTGATCGGCGCGGTGTTCTGGATGTATGGGCGCGACCTGCCCAGCCACGAGTCACTGGCACAGTACAAACCACCCACGATCAGCCGGATCTATTCGGGTGAAGGCAAGCTGATTGATGAATTCGCGCAGGAACGCCGCCTGTTTACGCCATCCGAGGAAATCCCGGATCTGGTGAAGCAGGCGTTTATTTCGGCGGAAGACAAGAATTTCTACAACCATCAGGGCTATGACCCGCGCGGCATCATTGCCGCCGGGGTCGAGGCAGTGCGGACCAAGGGCGAAACCGTACGCGGTGCATCAACCATCACGCAGCAGGTCATGAAGAACTTTCTGCTGTCCGGTGACCGCCGGGCCGAGCGTAAGATCAAGGAAATCATTCTTGCGACTCGGCTTGAGGATACATTGGACAAGGAACAGATCCTCGAACTTTATATGAACGAGATCTTTCTGGGCCAGAACTCGTACGGTGTGACTGCCGCTGCGCAGACCTATTTCAACAAGACTCTCCAGGAACTGGCCCCGCATGAGGCCGCCATGCTGGCTGCCATGCCCAAAGCGCCGTCAGATTACCACCCCGTTTGGGAAAAAGAACGCCTTCTGGCCCGGCGCAACTACGTGTTACGTGAGATGCGGCAGAACGGTTACATTGATCAGGCGACCTATGAGGCCGAGGTCGAGCTGCCTCTGCGCTCGGTCCAGAACGGAGATTTTGAAAGCTTCCGTACGGCCCTGCCGCCCCGCGACTATTTCACCGACGAAATCCGCCGCCAGCTGAGCGAAGATTTTGGTGAGGGCGAGTTCTTTACCGGGGGCTTCACCGTGCGTGCATCGGTGGACGAGGAAATGCAGGTTGAGGCCGCACGGGCCTTGCGCGAGGCGCTCGAGAAATACGACCGGTCCCGTGGCAAATGGCGCGGAACAGGTGACGTGATCCCGGAAGAAAAACTGGCGGATGAGGCGCAATGGCGCGAGGCGCTGGCGACCATGGAAATTCCGCGCGACGTTATTCTGCCAACCCGTTGGTATCCCGCCGTGGTTCTGGGCGTGACCGACCAGCAACTGACCGTTGGTGTCGAAGAAGGTCCTGCCGATGGGATTATCCCGCGCGCGGACATCAAGTGGATGCAGGGTGATTTTGCGGCCAACTTCAAGCGTGGTGATGTCATTTTTGTCGTTGCGGGTGAAGATGGGCAATGGTCGGCGCGCCAGGTGCCCGAGGTACAAGGCGGCTTTGTCGCGATGGATGTGAACTCGGGTCGTGTTCTGGCGATGCAGGGCGGGTTCTCGTATCAGGATACCGTGTTCAACCGGGCCACACAGGCACAACGCCAGCCGGGATCGTCGTTCAAGCCGTTTGTCTATGCTGCCGCGCTGGACAGCGGATACAGCCCCGCGACCATCGTTGTCGATGCGCCAATCGAAGTGAACACGCCGCAGGGTCTGTGGCGCCCCAAGAACTCCTCCAACAAGTTCTACGGCCCTACACCTTTGCGAACAGGGATCGAACAGTCGCGGAACCTGATGACCATCCGTCTGGCGCAGGAAGTTACAATGCCCGTTGTTGCCGGCTATGCGGAACGGTTCGGTGTCTATGACCGGATGGGCGCGTTTTTGGCCAATTCGCTGGGGGCCGAGGAAACCACGCTTTACAAGATGGTCGCGGCCTATGCGATGTTCGCCAATGGCGGCCAACGTGTGGAACCGACTCTAGTCGACCGCATTCAGGACCGGTTCGGAAAAACCATCTATCGCCACGATGACCGTCAGTGTCTGGACTGTAACTCGACCTGGCTGGAACCAGATGAATCGCCGACCCTTGTCACGGATCGCGCGCAGGTCATGGATGCGATCACGGCCTATCAGCTGACATCGATGATGAAGGGCGTGGTGGATCGCGGGACAGCATCCGGCGTAGTGAATCTGCCGGTGCCAACAGCAGGCAAAACCGGAACCACCAACGACTCCAAGGATGCGTGGTTCATCGGCTTTACGTCGAACATCGTGGCGGGTTGCTACATCGGCTATGATCGACCGCGTCCGATGGGACGTGGGGCCTATGGTGGCACGTTGTGCGGCCCAGTTTTCCAGAGCTTCATGGAAAAAGCGGTCGAGAAATACGGCGGTGGTCCGTTTGAAGTGCCCGAAGGCGGCCATTTCATCAAGATCGACCGTTTCAGCGGGGCCCGCCTGCCAGATGATGCCACCGGTGATTATGTCGTGGCCGAATTCTTCCGCGACGGTGTCGATGGATTCATCGACCGTGTCTATGATGGTGGTTTTGCCATCGGATCGGATCTGCCATTGTTTGAAGAAGTGCAGCGCGCGGGGGTTCAGGTTCAGACGTCAACGGGCGAAACCGTGACCGTTGGACCGAAAGCTTCCCAAGGGGACCTGAGCACCGGCGGGCTTTACTGACCGGCCGCTTTCAGAAACAGGTTTAGTAGATCAGCTTCTGCGTCACCGCAGATCGGGCCGTCAGATCGCCAGTAGATGGACAATGCGCATTTCGCGGCAGCCCATTGAGCCAGCCGTATTCGTGGTACACTCATTGCTTTGGAATACTCCGACAGACAGGTTTCGATTTGCAGGGGCTGGCGCACAAGATCCGGCATTCCCTTAGGGTGTCGCAACGCGTTGGCCAGTTCAAAAGCGGGATCGCCTAGATAACCTTTTGCATCGATGATCCGGGGTCCTGATGGTGTCATAATGACATTGTCTGGGTGAAAGTCCCCGTGAAGAGGTACGGGTAATGGTTGGCTGTCTAACAGGTCTTCACTTAGTGCAATCGCTGACTTCACCGCGTTACGCAGTTGGGCAGGGCACTCGGCCGCAAAGGTGCATTCAGCCAAAGGGGCGAACACCTTTTGCAAGGGTTTCATGCCAGTGGCGCTGACCGGGCCCCCTGCGTGCAAACGTGCTGCTGTTTCTGCAAGTGTCTTGACGGCGTCTTCGGGCCTGCCCGCGCGGGCGATATCCCCCAGAGATGGTCCATCCAACCACTCCATCAGCACGGCGCTCCGTGCCTCTTCCAAAATCCGAACAGCGCCCCTGTCGCGCCACCCGACCAACAAGCTGGTGCCCGGTTTTTCGTTCCCGCGATCTTGCCTGCGATAAAGCTTCAAGGCAGCCGGGCCGCAATTGGATTGTACTTTCCACACTCTTGCATGGCCGGTGTCCGCAACCAGTTCAGGCAAGTGCAAATCCCATCTGCCCAGAAACTCTTCGACTGTGTTTTGCATTCAGGTCAAGCCTGTCTTGTGGTGTCTCGCACCTCTTGCTATCACGCAGGCCTGATTGAGCAAGTTGGGACAAGACCATGCGCGCCGAAACCCAGAACATCGTGGCGGATATCAAAAAGTCGCTGGAGCTGCTGGCGCAGCGTATGGACTATGAAACCGCGCCGCATCGCCTTGAGGAATTCAACGCGCGCGTCGAAGACCCCAACCTTTGGGATAACCCTGAAAACGCGCAGAAACTGATGCGCGAGCGGCAGATGCTGGTCGATGCAATCGAGACGTATGAATCCATCAAGACCGATCTCAGCGACAATATCGAACTGATTGAGTTGGGCGAGATGGAGGAAGACCAAGAAGTCGTTCAGGATGCCGAAGCGGCGATCAAGACGCTGAAAGCCAGAGCCGCCAAAAAAGAGCTTGAGGCGCTGCTGGACGGTGAGGCTGACAGCAATGATACTTTCCTCGAAATCAACTCGGGCGCGGGGGGAACCGAAAGCTGCGACTGGGCGTCGATGCTGGCGCGCATGTATGTGCGCTGGGCAGAGAAAAAGGGTTACACGGTCGAGCTGCAATCCGAAACACCGGGCGAAGAAGCTGGGATCAAATCCGCAGCCTACAAGATTTCTGGTCACAACGCCTATGGCTGGCTGAAATCGGAAAGCGGCGTGCATCGGCTGGTGCGGATTTCGCCCTATGACTCGGCGGCCAAGCGCCACACGTCGTTCAGCTCGGTCTGGGTCTATCCGGTGGTCGACGACAATATCGAGATCGAGGTGAACCCGGCCGATATCCGCATCGACACCTACCGGTCTTCGGGGGCTGGTGGCCAGCACGTGAACACCACCGACTCGGCCGTCCGGATTACACACATCCCGACCGGGATTGTTGTGACCAGCTCGGAAAAGTCGCAGCACCAGAACCGCGATATTGCCATGAAGGCCCTGAAGTCGCGTCTGTACCAGCAGGAACTGGATCGCCGCAACGCGGATATCAACGCCGCGCACGAGGCCAAGGGCGACGCAGGCTGGGGCAACCAGATCCGGTCTTACGTGTTGCAGCCCTATCAGATGGTAAAGGACCTGCGAACCAATCACGAAACCTCGGATACCAAAGGCGTTCTGGACGGCGATCTGGACGGATTCATGGCGGCAACCTTGGCCCTGAACGTGGCAGGCAAAAGCCGATCCGAGGCGCAGGGCGACAGCTAAGGTGACACGCCAGCGTTCCCTTCTGGACCTGCTGAAAGGGCACTGGCAGCTTATCCTGATCACCGGTCTGGTCTTTGCGCTCTGGAATACGCCGGTTGTTGTTCCGCTTAAAATTCTGGTCGTTTTTCTGCATGAGCTGTCTCATGCCGGGACAATCCTA
Organism: Ruegeria sp. BHSA123; assembly: GCF_059613425.1. Lineage (NCBI taxonomy): Bacteria > Pseudomonadati > Pseudomonadota > Alphaproteobacteria > Rhodobacterales > Roseobacteraceae > Ruegeria > Ruegeria sp. BHSA123. Next base: position 46,238 of record NZ_JBXWSL010000007.1, read on the forward strand.
CTGACTGGCGGCTCGGTCGAGAGTTTCACGATTTCACCCCAGCAAGGCGGAATGGTGATCGGCCGGGGCGGCAGCAGATTTCTCAGCCTGTCCGCCGGGTATCTCGGCTCGCTTGTGTTTGGCATTGCGCTTTTGATCATCGCCTTGCGGACAAATGCTGACCGTGCTGTTCTGGCTGTTTTCGGCGCAATCATGTGTCTGATCGCACTGCTGTACATACGCGATGCTTTCGCCTTACTGTTTTGCGCAGGGGTCGGGACGGCAATGATTGCGACAGCGTGGTTTATGAGCCACGAGGTCAGTGATCTGGTGCTGCGCGTCATCGGGCTGACCAGCATGATCTACGTGCCGTTTGATATCTTTGATGACACCATCCGACGATCCGGTGCGCGCTCGGACGCGTTCCTGCTGGCCGAGGAATTCGGCGGCACCGCGATGCTGTGGGGTGGCGTCTGGCTGGTGTTGAGTGGTGGCGCCATTGCCCTTTGTCTACGGTATTGGCTGGGCCGGAACAGCAACCTGCCATTGCACGGCAAAGCGTTGTGATGCCGTTGTATGTTAAGCAAGAAAAGATACATCTAAACAGTGGGTTTAAATGAGGTGAGCCGCTCGCTAGGCTGTTGAAGAACAACAACAGACTGGCGTGTTATGGACCTGACCCGGATATCTGCAACAGAGCTTCTGAACCAACTGGCTACCCGGCAGGTTTCGGCCATGGAAGTCATGCAGGCCACGCTGGATCGCATTGCCAAGGTCAACGGTGGGGTGAACGCCATAGTGGCGCTGCGGGACAAGGGCGAGCTGATGGCCGAAGCACAGGCCCGCGACAGCGGCCCCGTCGCTGGCCCGCTGCACGGCTTGCCAATTGCCGTCAAGGATTTGGTCAATGTAGCAGGTATTGTCTCTTCGCATGGATCGCCTGTTTTCAGGGATGTCGTCCCTGACAGGGATGATCTGATTGCCGCTAGGATGCGGGCCGCAGGCGCCATCCTGATCGGCAAGACCAACACGCCGGAGTTCGGGCTGGGCTCGCACACGTTCAACCCGGTCTATGGTGCGACGCGCAACCCGTATGATGCCAGTTTCACCTGCGGTGGCTCATCCGGTGGAGCAGCAGTGGCTTTGGCGACGGGTATGGTGGCATTGGCCGACGGGTCCGACATGATGGGCAGCCTGCGCAACCCGGCGGCGTGGAACAACATCTATGGCTTTCGCCCAAGCTGGGGCAGGGTGCCGTCTGATCCTGTGGGTGACAGTTTCCTGCATCAACTGTCCACGCTGGGGCCGATGGCGCGAAGCCCCGAGGATCTGGGTCTCCTGCTCGATGTGATCTCGGGGCCTGATCCACGCCTGCCGCTGGCCAGAGATTGTACGCCGGTGTCACCGGTGGTCGCAGCAGATCTGAGCGGGCTGCGCATTGGCTGGCTGGGCGATTGGGGCGGGGCCTTTCCAACAGAGGTCGGAATTCTTGAGCTGTGCCGGGATGCGTTGAAGGTGTTCGAAATGCTCGGCGCGCGCGTTGAACATGTCGCCCCGCCTTTTGATGCCGAACGGTTATGGACCAGTTGGATCACCCTGCGGTCCTGGAGCGTTGCCGCAGGGCTTGAACCCTTGGCTGAACGACGGGACCACCTGAAAGACACAGCACAGTGGGAGCTGGATCGGGGTCTGACGATGAGTGCCATGGATGTGCATCACGCCAGTGTTATCCGGTCAGACTGGTTCCGGCGCGCGGCTGAACTGTTCGAGCAGTTTGATGCCCTTGTCCTGCCATCCGCACAGGTTTGGCCGTTTGGGATTGAAACACCATACCCCACACGGATCGCGGACTGCGCAATGGATACATATCATCGCTGGATGCATGTCACGGTACCGGTCAGCCTGATCGGCTTGCCTTGTCTGGCTGCGCCTGCCGGATTTGGTGTGCAGGGCCTGCCCATGGGCTTTCAACTGTTTGGACCAAGAGGGTCGGATCAGAAATTACTGTCGGTCGGGGCGGCCTATCACGCCGAAACCGACTGGCCCAACAAGAGGCCGGCGATGTCATAACGCCGATCAGGGAGGAGACTTAATGGAAAAGCCATTTGGCGTTCCGGACATGCGTCCGGTAGATACTGCCATGCTACGCGCCGCGTTGGGGCGCGCCTGGGCCGACTTTCGGCGTGCGCCGCAGTTCGGGTTGATCTTTGCCGGGTTCTACGTGCTTGCGGGATGGGCGATGGCATGGGTCACCATCCAGACCGGTACAACCTTCTGGCTGGTTCTGGCAGCCATTGGCTTTCCGTTGATCGGCCCGTTTGCCGCTGTTGGCCTTTACGAGGTGTCGCACCGGCTGGAACAGGGTGAACCGCTGGATCTTGGCGCAATCTTTGGTGTCGTGCTGCAACAAAGCCGTAGGCAATTGCCGTCGATCTGCGCCATCATCGTCGTGGTGTTTCTGTTCTGGTTTTTTCTGGGGCACATGATCTTTGCCCTGTTCCTTGGGCTGGCCACGATGACAAACGTGTCATCCTCGCTTGAGGTCTTTCTGACGGCGAATGGCCTGACAATGCTGGCTGTGGGCACGGTGGTCGGGGCGGTTTTCGCAACCGTTCTGTATATGATCACCGTTTTGTCGATCCCACTGCTGCTGGATCGCGAGTTGGATTTTGTCACGGCAATGATTGCAAGCTTTACCTATGTGTCCGGGAACTTTCCGGTGATGCTTGCCTGGGGGGTGATCATCGCTGTTTTGACGTTTCTGGCCATGGTGCCCTGGTTTTTGGGCCTTCTGGTGGTCCTGCCACTGTTGGGCCACGCCAGTTGGCACCTGTATAGGCAAATCACCCAAGTCGAAGGCGAGGGCACATCGTCCTGAGAAAACCGGTCAGGGATACTGTGCCGGATTGTTGGTCGACAACCGTGCAGCGGCGAAAATCGCCGTTGCATCGTGCCCGAGATATTTTAGAACCACGGGTTCCGGTGTCGAAGGGTTGGCCGGGCTTATGACCGTGCCGCGCCACTGAACTGCTGTTCCCGTCGGATCGGGTGCAATCATATAAACACGACTGTTCTGACCCGCTCGCTGAGAGGTCAGCATATAGACGGAACTGCCGGTGCAGGCGACGATCCCCTGTATTTCGCGCGCCTGTGGTGTTGCTTCGGGCATCGCGGCGCGCGACACATATCCGCGTATCAACGTGCATTGGGCCAGTGGTCGGGCGTGCAGCAAGGTCATACGGTGCGAGGCCGAGACGCTTTCGATCACGGCATAAAACCCCGGAGAAAACGCAGTTCTGGCGATCATGTCCACACCTGATCCCAGGAACTCGGTCAAGGCCGCCGCTGCGGGGTGGTCCTCGATCTTTTCAATTTCGTCCAGAGGCTTCAGGAGAATGCGCGCATCCACGTCGAAAAACCGGCAGATGCGATCCAGAACATCCGGCCGTGGAACACTTTCGCCCGAAAGATACCTGTTGAATTGCGTCCGATTCACGCCAAGCTTGCGGCACAGTGCTGAGACTGACCGATACCTTCGTGCCAGTTGCCGCAGGTTCGCACCAAACATCGCGCGAAGTTCAGACGGGCTGCGAATGTCGTCGGTCATGGATGCCCACGCCTTGCTGAGTTTCCCGAAAAACCATCGCAACACCGGGCCAGACCCTGGCGCGCATTCAAAAATCGTACAGATTGACCCCAAGCAACGTATCCCCACGTCGCGTTGCGGCATCGAGGCTAATGCCATTAAGTGCAATGGCAATAGGCTTTATGTGAAAATACCTGATCCTTATTCGGAAAAGCCGGCCCTATGGCAAATTTAGCGCATAGAAGGGCGCGTGGGTTGGTTTTAAAAATGCCCACCAACCTCAAATAGTGTTCCCGCCTTGGGTGCAAGAAAAGTCCCAAGGCGGGTACGTTGTTCAGTCGCCGCGCAGTAGGGCCGCCACGCCGGTGCGGGCGATTTCCATCAGGCCCAGCGGGCGCATCAGGTCAGCAAAAGCGTCGATCTTGTCCGGCGCGCCGGTGATCTCGAAGATGAAAGAGTTCAGAGTGCTGTCGACCACATTGGCGCGGAAGATGTCAGCCAGGCGCAGCGCCTCGACGCGTTTGTCGCCTTCGCCCACGACTTTTATGATGGCCAGTTCGCGTTCAACCGACGGGCCTTCGACCGTCAGGTCATGCACGTCATGGACAGTCACGATCCGGCCCAGCTGCGCCTTGATCTGCTCGATCACCTGCGGCGTGCCGGTGGTGACAATGGTGATGCGGCTCAGGTGTCCTGTGTGATCCACCTCGGCCACGGTAAGGCTTTCGATGTTATATCCACGCCCCGAGAACAGCCCAATCACGCGGGCCAGGACACCGGGTTCGTTTTCGACCAGCACGGCAATGGTGTGGCGTTCCTGCACGTCCGAAAAAGTAGGCCGTAGGTTATAGGCCGAATGGCGGTTGGAGCCTTTTTTGATATGTAGGGCAGACATTTATGTCCCTTTCATCATCCTGTGTTTGCCGGGCGCAATGGTCGCCCGGCGGTAATCCTCGGACGGTATCAGACCAGAACCGAACCTTTGCTGTCGATCACGCCCTGCGTTTCGGCCTCACCCAGAAGCATCTCGTTATGCGCTTTGCCGGACGGGATCATCGGGAAGCAATTCTCGTGCTTTTCAACCAGACAGTCGAAGATTACCGGACCGTCGTAGTTGATCATTTCCATGATTGCGTCGTCCAGATCGGCGGGGTCGGAACACTGGATGCCTTTGGCGCCGAACGCTTCAGCGAGTTTTACGAAATCGGGCAGGGCTTCGGACCAGGAATGCGAATACCGCTCGCCATGCAGTAGCTCTTGCCACTGGCGGACCATGCCGAGGCGTTCGTTGTTCAGGATGAACTGCTTGACCGGAAGACGGTACTGAACGGCCGTTCCCATCTCCTGCATGTTCATCAGCCACGAGGCTTCACCGGCGACGTTGATCACCAGCGCGTCCGGATGTGCCATCTGCACGCCGATCGAAGCGGGGAAGCCGTAGCCCATGGTGCCCAACCCGCCCGATGTCATCCAGCGGTTGGGATCTTCGAACCCAAGATACTGTGCCGCCCACATCTGATGCTGGCCAACCTCGGTGGTGATATAGCGGTTATACTTTTTCGTCAGTTCTTCAAGTCGTTGCAGCGCATATTGCGGTTTGATCGACTTTTCGCTGTTGGTGTAGGACAGACAGTTGATCTTACGCCACTCAGAGATCTGCGCCTGCCATTTCTTGACAGCCGCTGCATCGGTCTTGCGCCCGCGTGACTTCCACACCTTCAGAATGTCTTCCAGAACATGCGCCACGTCGCCGACAATTGGAATATCCACACGGATGACCTTGTTGATCGAAGACGGATCAATATCGATATGGGCTTTCTTCGACTTTGGAGAGAACGCGTCGATGCGCCCGGTGATCCGGTCGTCGAACCGTGCACCGATGTTGATCATCAGGTCACAGCCGTGCATCGCAAGGTTCGCCTCGTAGAGGCCATGCATCCCCAGCATACCCAACCAGTTTTCGCCTGAGGCGGGGTAAGCGCCCAGACCCATCAGGGTTGAGGTGATCGGGAAGCCCGTGGAATCCACCAGTTCGCGCAACAACTGGCTGGCTGCGGGGCCAGAGTTGATGACACCACCGCCCGTATAGAAAACCGGCTTCTTGGCTTTCTCAATGGCTGCAACAAGCTCGTTGATTTCCTCCAGATCGCCTTTCAGCACCGGCTGGTAATGCGAGGTCGAAGGTTTCGGACTGTTGTATTCACCCGTGGCAAACTGCACATCCTTGGGAATGTCGATCAGAACCGGGCCGGGACGACCCGATTTGGCCACATGGAAAGCCTCGTGCAGCGTCTCGGCCAGCGAATTCGTGTCCTTTACCAGCCAGTTATGTTTGGTGCAGGGGCGCGTGATGCCAACGGTGTCGGCCTCCTGAAAGGCATCCGATCCGATCATGAAGGTCGGGACTTGTCCGGTCAGAACCACAATCGGGATCGAATCCAGCAACGCATCGGTCAGGCCGGTAACTGCGTTTGTGGCACCGGGACCAGAGGTTACAAGCGCAACACCTGGCTTGCCGGTCGACCGCGCATAGCCTTCGGCGGCGTGGATTGCACCCTGTTCGTGACGCACCAGAATGTGACGAATGTCGTTTTGCAGAAAGATCTCGTCATAGATCGGTAGGACGGCGCCACCGGGGTATCCGAATACCGTGTCCACGCCCTGATCCTTAAGGGCCTGAACTACCATCTTTGCGCCGGTCATCTCACGTGTCATCTGCTTTGCTCCGTTCGCGACATGTGTCTTGCGTTTGACAAAAAAAAGCCCCCGAAATTTCGGAGGCGCATGGGTTCGATTATGGTTTACCGTTACCGGCCCATGCGCGTGGTTCCTACGATTACGACTAGCGTTCTCATCGCCAGAGGCTCCTTTTTGCTTGGAGGGGACATTATGGTCGGTGGGGAGGAGCGTCAACAGGCAAATCCACCAATTTTCTATCTCAATGGCGGTATTTTGCGAAATTTTGTTGCGCAGATTGCCGCATGCTGGGAATTTCCGGGAAAAGGGCAGTCGTTTTCCTGAGGGCGGGACAGGTATGAAGGTCTGAATGCGTCAGGCCGATGTCTGAAACTGGCATGATCCGGTGATTTGTCTGCGTCACGCTGACCCTGTGGTCGCAAACGAGGGAGGCGGAGCATGTTACAGGACCTGGTAGATCTGGGACGATATCCGATTGATCGCCCGGATTCGCCAGCTTACAGGCGATTGATCGGGGATTTGCGGCGCGAGTTGGAACAGGACGGCTGTGCGGTTCTGCCGGGTTTCGCACATGCGCAAGGGATCGAGCTGTTGGTGCAGGAGGCCGACGAGGTGGCGCCCAATGCACACCGGTCTTTCAATCGCACAAATGCCTATTTCACCAAAGACGACCCACGGTTCGACGCCGCCCATCCGATCAGACGGTTCTATGACCGGTCGAACGCGTTTGTTCCTGCTGACAATTTTGCGCATTCCGGTCCTTTGCGCAGGATTTACGAGTTTAGCGGATTTCTTCCCTTCATTCGGGATGCGCTGGATGAGCCTGAGGACCGCTTCTTTCGTTACGATGACCCTCTGGCAGATGTGATCATCAATGTCGTGGAAGAGGGGCAGGGCTTTCCCTGGCATTTCGACACCAACAACTACACCGTGACACTGGCGATCCAGAATGGCGAGCAGGGCGGTGCATTCGAATACGCACCCAATCTGCGCACAGCCGAGGATGAGAATTTCGATCAGGTCGCGTCGGTTCTGGACGGAAACAATGAGCGCGTTCATCGGTTGGAGCTGCGACCTGGGGACTTGCAGATATTCAAAGGCCGCTACTCCCTGCACAGGGTCGCCCCGGTCAAGGGCACGCGGCGGCGGTATGTGGGTATCTTTTCATTTGTCGAGGCCGAAGGCATGTGTGGTGGGATCGAACGGACGCAGCAGCTCTATGGACGCGTGTTGCCACACCATTATGAGCGTGCGGGTTTGCGAAAAGATCAGTTGCTGGATTGAAGGGGCACTACCGGAGGTCAAGGCTCCCGCCCGTCGTCAACGCGCCTGTGGCGCGTCTTATCTGCTTGGGCCGGGCAGCGCTGCGCGCTGCGGTTGCGCAAAGATCAGAAGCCGACCCCCGTGCCTTGCAGCATGCCATGTTCCAGCGCATAGCGGGTCAGCCCGGCGGTCGAGGATATTCCCAGTTTGCGCTTGATGTTCTTGCGATGCGTTTCAACCGTTCGCACCGAGATATCCAGCTTTTGCGCAACTTCTTTGTTTGATTTGCCCTGAGCCAGTTCCAGCAGAATTGTTTGCTCGCGCCCAGTCAGCGCCTCGCGTGCGTTGTCGCCTTTGGGTTTCAGGGACCCACTTGCACCTGTGCACAGATACTGCTCACCCCGCATGACCGCATCGATGGCCTGCTTGATCTCTTCGGTTGGGACATCTTTGAGAACATAGCCTTTTGCGCCGTGGCTGAGCGCGGTCGAAATGTATTCGGGGCTGTCATGCATCGACAGGATCAGGATGCGCGTATCGGGCAGACGTTCCAGAATGATCTCCGTGGCGCTGAGTCCGCCGAGGCCAGGCATGTTCAGGTCCATCAGGATGACATCCGGGGCGAGGCCAACCGCCTGATCAACCGCGGCCTGACCGCTGCCGAGTGTTCCAACCACTTCGATATCGTCGTAGCTTTCAAGGATCGACTGAATGCCCTCGGCCACCATGGGATGATCGTCGACAATAAGAACTCGGATGTTTTTGGCGCTCATGTACCGGCCTTTCGGTTCGGAGTTGCGTCTTCCTGCGGAGGCAACAGGTGGCTCAGCGGCAGGCTGGCCTCGATTACCGTACCGCCGCGCGGTCCGCGTGATGACAGAATACGCAGCGATCCGTCAAGTTGCTCAATTCGCTCCTGCATGTTGCGCAGACCGATGCCGGTGGTCGGGGTCCCGGATTCTGCGCGCAACCCACGGCCATTGTCGGTGATCCGCATGGTTGCGCCTTTCTTGTGGCCGCGCAGGTCAATCGTCACATAAGAGGCATCCGCGTGGCGTTCGATATTTGTCAGCGCCTCTTGTGCGATGCGGTAGAGTGCGATCTTGCTGTCCTGATCCAGCCGGTTGCGGAATACGACGGTGGAAAACTCGGTCTCGATCCCGGTTCGTTCGCGAAAATCGTCGGTCAGAGCCTTCAACGCAGGTCCAAGGCCAAGGTCATCCAGCACGCCGGGGCGCAGGTCGCGGCTGATGCGGCGCACCTCGGTGATAGCGGTGCGAAGATGGTCAATGCCTTTGTCCAGCGGATCGCGCGCGCCTGCATCATCGCCGCGCAACAGCCGGCGGCGCGCATTGTCCAGCGCATAGCGCACACCCACAAGGATCTGGCTTATGCCATCATGCAGTTCGCGGGCAACCCGGCCGCGTTCCTCTTCCTGCGCGTCGAAGACACGCTGCGTCAGTTCTTTCAACTTGGCATCCGCCAACCGTCTCTCGCGAATGTTCAGCAACATGCCCGAAGCAAAAACAATCAGAACCGCAGCAACAACAATGGCGCCGATATACATGAAGGTGCGCTGCACGCGGGTCTCAACCTCGGCCCTTGCGTTGGCGACCGTGGCGACAATGTCGTCAATGAAGACCCCGGTACCCACGACCCAGCGCCAGTCCTGCAACCCGACGACATAGGCGATCATCTGCGCCTCATCCCCGGTCGAGGGTTTTTCCCACATGAAGCTGTGCCACCCGGCTCCCTGACGGGCGAGGCGAATGAACTCGTCAACGATAGGTGTGCCATCGCTGTCGGTCAGACCTTCCCAGTTGCGGTTGATGAATTGTGTCTGACGGGGGCTGACCAGATTGTTGCCATCATAATCGTAAACGAAAAAGAACCCGTCCTGCCCATAGATCATTGCCGAAAGTATCTGCGAGACAAGGTTCTTCGACACCTCATCGTCCGGTTCAGCGCGGCCATAGATATAGGCAAAACCATTGCGCGCCTGCGTCACGTAGTTGCGCAGTTCTTCTTTCTTGGCCTCGATCAGGCTGCGCTCCAGGGCTTCGATCTCGCGCTCAGCGGTCGCACGCGCCTCATATGCGACAAGCACAGCGATTGCTGCCACGGCCACAACCAGCGGGATTGCGGCCACCAGCGACAGTTTCTGCGCATAGGTCAGCGAAATCAGATGTCGGAGTCTTTGCATGGACGAATCGATACGCAAGCGGCGGCAAAAATGCAAAAAGATTGGCGTTGGTCGGTGAAATTCCGGTATTTGGGACGTATTTGTTGGAGTTTTCAATCGGAAATTTCACCGCATCCCCCAAAGAAATCGATTCTCTACGCAGTAGTAGGTATTCCCTTTCGCTTCGCTCACATTAGGCTGACGCGCACTGAATGCGACAGGTCCGGTTCTGCCGGATCGTGACTATGAAGGGGAGGAACACTCATATGGATCGTCGTTCATTTCTGAAAAAATCCGCGCTGGGCGGTTCGGCAGCCGCAGCAACCGCTCTGGCGGCTCCGGCCTATGCACAGGGACAGCGCACACTGACCATGGTGACCTCGTGGGGTCGTGGTCTGGCTGGCGTGTTTGACAGCGCGCAGCGTTGTGCCGACAGCATCAACGCCATGTCGGATGGCAGCCTGAATGTTGAGATCAAGGCGGCAGGCGAACTGGTTGGCGCGTTCGAGGTGTTTGACGCGGTGTCGTCCGGCCAGGCCGACATGTATCACGCCGCTGACTATTACTTTGTCGGTCAGCACCCGGGCTATGCGTTCTTTACGGCAGTGCCTTTCGGCATGACCGCACAGGAACTTGTGAACTGGTACTATCATGACGGCGGTATGGAGCTGCATGATGAGCTGGGCGAAATCTTTGGCCTGAAGTCATTCCTGGCCGGTAACACCGGTGCGCAGGCGGGCGGCTGGTTCTCGAAAGAGATCAACAGCCCCGAAGACTTCAATGGTCTGAAGTTCCGTATGCCCGGTCTGGGCGGTAAAGCTCTGGGCAAACTGGGCGCGTCCGTTCAGAACATCCCCGGTTCCGAAGTGTATCAGGCGCTGTCGTCCGGCGCGATTGACGGAACCGAGTGGATCGGACCCTGGGCCGACGAAAAGGCAGGCTTCCAGGAAATCACCAAGACCTACTACACCGCGGGCTTCCACGAGCCGGGCGCAGGTCTGTCGCTGGCAACCAACCGCGACGTGTTCAATGAACTGACCCCGGCCCAGCAGAAGATCATCGAGATCGCTGCCGCCGAAGCGCACCAGTGGAACCTGGCGCAGTTCCTGGCCAACAACGGTGCCGCCCTGCAGCGCCTGCAGGCCGGTGGCGTCAAGGTTTTGGAATTCCCCGACAGTGTCTGGGATGCGTTCGGCAAGGCCAGCCAAGAGGTTCTGGACGAGAACATGGGCGACGAGCTGTTCAAGAAGATCTACGACAGCGCAATGCCGTCGATGGCGGCTTCGTCGGCATGGAACAACCTGTCGTCGGGTGTCTACACCGCACAGCGTGACCGTGTTCGCGGCTAAATCTTCCTGATCAAAGGAAAAACGGTTTCCCCGCGCCTTGCGGGGAAACCTTTCCCGTTGCGCGAAAGGACTTGGGCAAGCCACAATAGGCCTGCGCGCAACTGAGACGACCTGGGGACAACATGCAGGACGAAAACGGTATCTCGTTCTTCGGCGCCCTGTGGAATGGACTGGTTTGGTTCATTCAGAACATTGCCGAAGCCTTCTATAATTTCGGATATGCGATCACGCATCCGCAGCTCTGGCTGGACTGGTCTGACAAGGCGTCGATCATGCGCTTTGTCTATTACGGCGGTTCGGTCGAATTCTTCTTTGTGGTGTTCACCTTCTTTCTGGTTCTGACAGCCGTCGGGTTGTATTACAGAAACTTCATGTGGGCCATCGTGCGTGGCCTGGAAGGGTTTGCAAACACCACCGGGCGGTTCTTTGCCTGGGCGGGTCTGCTGATGGTAATCCAGCAGATTGTCATCGTATTCATGCAACGGGTCTTTACCCGTCCCGATATGTCCTTCGGTCTGGGAATACCGTTCCAGATGGATATCAGCTGGTTCGCGGAAGAGCTGAAACTGTATAACGCCATGGTCGTCTGTCTGTGCTGTACATACACATTTGTGCAGGGCGGGCATGTGCGCGTTGATCTGATCTATGCCGGTATCAGCCACCGCGCCAAGCGCGTGGTCGATATGTGCGGTGCGTTACTGTTCATGATGCCAATGGCGGTGCTGACCTGGATGTACGGCTGGTTCTTCCTGTGGCGTCACCTGATCGTGCCGAACCCTTCGGCCAGTGACGCGCTGGACCGTCTGGTAGCCAAGTCCCGTGCCTTGCGCTGGAACGTGGAAACCATCGGGTTCAGCCCCAACGGGTTCAATGCCTACTTCCTGTTCAAGATCCTTCTGGTGGCGTTTGCGGCCATGGTGTTCCTGCACGCCATCGCGTTTTTGTACCGGTCGTATCTGGAATACGTGGAAGGGCCGGACAGCATCGGAAAATACCTCGACAAGGACAGCCTTGGTGAGGGCGAAGAAGCCTATGAAGGCGCGCATTAAGGGCGGAGACAAAGACAATGCTATTCGGACTTGATGGCGTCGAGATAGGCCTCATTATCGTATTCTTTTGCCTTTTCGGGGGCATTCTTTCCGGCTTTCCGGTGGCTTTTGCCATCGGCGGGGCGGGGATCATATCCTTTGGCATCATCGCCGCGCTGGACAGTGCGGGGTTGCTGATCCACCAGGCGATTGATGTTGGATCGCAAAGTTATCGGGACCTTGTGAATTCCGGGATCAAGCCGGACACCATATCGGTGTTCCGATACCCGGATTTGCCAAGGCTCGCCGAACCGGTTTTTGCCTCGGGCTGGGAAACCGCGCTGGACCGCAACGTTTCGTTCATCGTGAACCGCATGAACGAGCGCGTACTGGCCGGACAATCCATCGAGACCCTTCTGGCCGTGCTCATGTTTGTTCTGATGGGCATCACGCTGGAACGTTCGAAGATTGCCAATGATCTGCTGACGACGATGGCACGTGTTTTTGGCCCGCTTCCGGGTGGTCTGGCCGTGTCAATTGTGGTTGTGGGGGCGTTTCTGGCGGCTTCGACCGGTATCGTTGGCGCGACCGTTGTGACGATGGGCCTGCTGGCGCTTCCAACCATGTTGCGCAACAACTATTCACCGGAACTGGCGACCGGTGTGATCGCGGCATCGGGCACCTTGGGGCAGATCATTCCGCCGTCGATCGTGATCGTCCTACTGGGCACATTGGCAGGAGATCTGTATTCGACAGCCCAGGAAACCAGGGCTGTTGAGGCCGGTTGCACCGACGCGCTGACCTATCTGGGTGAGCCTGCGGTTGTCTCGGTCGGGACATTGTTCCAGGCTGCGCTGTTGCCAGGGATCATGCTGGCGCTGCTCTATGCGCTCTATGCCTTTGGTTATGCATTGCTGAATCCACACAAAGCGCCCGCTGTGGCTGTGTCCGGTGGTTCCGGGGAACCCATTACGCGGTCAGAAGGCCTGACATGGTTGCTGGGTGCGCCTGTAGCCCTGATCGTCGGCGCGGTCCTTTTGGGCAATGTCGGTGTGATCGGAAGCCAGAACATCTCGGTCTCGGCCTTCTCGGATATCGGCGAGGGTGCGTCGCTGCGGACCAACGTATCGGAAGAATGCAAGGCGTCAATGATCGACCTGCATGGGCAGGCTGCATGGGATCAGGCGGTTTCCGAGCAGGAAGCCATTGATGCCGCGGGCGGCACAACCCAAGCGCATCGCCTGACAGAAGAGGAACTGGCTGCTGAACAGCAAAAAAGGATTGCCGATGCGGCACCGATCGGCACCGGAGTGGCGGTTACCCTCGTCCTGCTGGGTCTGACCCTGGTTCTGGGCCGAGGGATCGCACCGTCGCGGTCACCGCAACCGCTGATACTTGGCGCAATCGGGCTGCTGCTGATGGCGTTGGTCGATATCCTGATAATATCGCCTACCACATCCTCTGGCGTGACTTTCGTGCTGCTCGCCCTGCCGTTCGCGCTGGCCATGTATGGTTGCAAAGAGGCTGCGGCCCGCTGTGCCACAAACGATCTGATCCGCGTGGTCTTCCCGCCGCTTGTTCTGATCATCGCGGTGCTGGGCTCGATCCTGGGAGGTGTCACCAATCCGACACCGGCGGCTGCGCTGGGCGCGGGTGGCGCGATCATGCTGGCCGCCTATCGCAAGCTGCAGGATCAGGGCCGTTCGGGCAAAGTGGTCATCTGGTCGACCTTCGCCGTTGTCATTGCACTGCTGATGGGGGTCAACTTTGACCTGCGTATCAATCAAGGCAGTGTGACGGTGGAAACCTGGATCGCCTTCATCATTGCTTATGCGGCCTACCTTTACGCCCTGTTCGGGCTGCTGTACGGATGCTGGGTGCTCTATTCCAGCGGTGTTTTGACCCCGGTGGTGCGTGAGACAGCCAAAGTGACCTCGATGGTGTTCACCATCCTCATCGGATCGCAGTTGCTGAACCTCGTGGTGATTTCATTCGGAGGGGAGCATTATATCCAGCAATTCCTGAAGAGCTTTGACAACGAGTTCACGGTTTTCCTGATCGTGATGCTGGTGCTGTTCATTCTGGGGTTCGTGCTGGATTTCCTCGAGATCATCTACATCGTGATCCCCATCGTGGGCCCGGTGATCTATGGCGGCTCGTTCGATCCGAAATGGGTCACGATCATGGTGGCGGTGAACCTTCAGACGTCGTTCCTGACGCCACCTTTCGGGTTTGCGTTGTTCTACCTTCGAGGGGTTGCGCCGAAAGAGGTCACAACTGGTCATATCTATCGCGGGATCGTTCCGTTTGTTCTGATCCAGGTTATGGGGATCGCGATCTTGTGGTTCTTCCCGACGATTGTCACGATCGTTCCGGACCTGATGCCAAACTGATCCGATCCGGAAGAGAATATTGCAAAGGGGGCCGATTGGCCCCCTTTTCTGTTTGTTTCGGGCAAGGGGCCAGCCCCTTCTTGGCCTGCGGCCAATTCATCCCCGGGATATTTATAGCCAGATGAAGATGCGGATCAGGTGAACTGGATCAGGTCCCAGCGATTGCCGAAGGGATCACGCCAGACAGCGACGATGCCATAGGGTTCGTGGCGTGGGTCTTCTTCGAAGTGGACATCCCCAGCGCGCATATCTGCGTGGTCACGATAAAAGTCATCGGTTTGCAGGAAGAACCCAACGCGCCCGCCGGTCTGGTTGCCTATGGCGGCGGTTTGTTCAGGTCCGTCAGCCTTTGCCAATAGAAGGCATCCGCTGTCCGAACCTGGAGGCGCGATGAGAACCCAGCGCTTGCCATGGCCGAGGTCGATGTCCTTGATGAGTTGGAAGCTGAGTGTCTTTGTATAAAACAAGATGGCGTCGTCGTAATCCGGCACAACAAGGGTGACGGCATGCAGGCTTTGTTTCATCGCGCGGTCAGCCTTTGGTCGGATGCCGGTCAGGGAGCTGGATATTGGCGACCTGTTCGGCGATTGGCGGCGCCGACAAGGGGTGATGCGATGTGCCGGAATAAGCATCCGGATCACTGATCTTTTGCCACCCCCCCTGAATATACGCCTCAAGCCCAGAAAACTTGGCTTTGTAGCCCATCTTGGGACTGCCGGGGACCCAGTACCCCAGATAGATATAGGGCAGGCCCGCCTCACGTGCGATGTCGATATGGTTGAGGATCATGTAGGTGCCGAGTGAGTTCTGCGGCTGTTCCGGGTCGTAGAAGGAATAGACCATGCTTAGCCCGTCATCGAGCACATCGGTCAGGCTGACGGCGATCAACTCGCCCGTTTCAGGATCGGCATATTCCACAACGCGGCTGCGGATCGGTGTTTCCTCGATCATCGCGGCGAATTCGAAAACGTCCATGTCAGCCATGCCACCATCGGCGTGACGGGTGTCAAGATAGCGGCGAAACAGCTCGTATTGCTCATCCGTGGCCCATGGCGAGGTTGCGCGGCGTTCCAGATACCCGTTCCGCTTTGCCGTGCGTTTCTGGCTTTTGGTCGGACGGAAGGCTGAAACATCGATCCGGGCCGACAGGCAGGCTGCGCAATCCGTGCACGAAGGCCGGTAGAGTACATTCTGAGACCGGCGAAATCCTTGTTGAGACAGGGAATTGTTCAGCTGTTCAGCCCCTTCGCCTTGCAGGGCGGTGAACAGTTTACGTTCCATCCTGCCGCCAAGATAAGGGCAGGGCTGCGGTGCCGTGACATAGAATTGTGGCGCAATTGGCAGCGTATGTCGCATGAAATCCCCATCCAGCCTCGGGAGGGATGATAGCAACCGTTCCCGAGACCGCCAAGTGTTTCACGCAACCTTGCGTCAGGCCCGTTGATTGATCATGACGGTGCCCAGAAAACTGTCGGTCAGACCCTGGCCACGGGCGCTGGTCATCATCATGATGACCGAGATGATCTGGACCACGGGAAAGGCCATGCTGACGAAATAACCAGCTGTGTGGGCAAGCGCCTTGCCCAGATCCATTCGTTCTCCGAACGCATCGCGCAGCTCGATCCCCATAAAGCGCATTCCCAGCGTGGCTGAGCCGTTGGCGATTGTCACTACCCGGTAGACGAAGCTAACAACCGCGTAGATCAGGGCCAGAAAAAACAGACCCAGAAAGGCGGTTAAAAGGATTGCCACCGTGCAAAGCAGCGAAATGAAGGCGATATCGAACAGCCAGGCAACGAAGCGTTTGGTTGTCACCGAACGATAGAAATCAGGTTGGGTGTCCGGGTCGGGCAGATGGTTCATTCGATAGGTCCGAAAAACTGGGGTAGGGGTACCCTGTCCCGAAACACCGGGGCAGGGCAAGGTCAATCAGGCGGGCTCGCCCTTGCCGTCTTCGTCATGGCTTTCGCGGGCGCGTTCATCCATGAATTGATCGAATTCGGCTTTGTCCTTGGCGTCACGCAGGCGGCGCAAGAAGGCTTCGAAATCCTGTTGTTCGCGTTCCAGGCGGGCCAGGGTATCTGCTTTGTAGGCGTCAAAGGCGCTGTTGCCTGAGGGCTTCATTGCACTCATGTGGCTGTGCCAGGATTTGCGGCGGTTGCAGGATTTGCTGAACATGCGTTTGCTCCAGATCATATAGGCCAGCAGGGCAAGGCCAACGGGCCAGAAGAAGATGAAACCAAGAACCATGGCGGCGATCCAGGCCCCTTTGCCTTTGTCATCCAGCCAAGCTTCGGTTCGGTAAAGCCATCCCGGATTCGCGGGGACGGCGGGGTCGGACAATGCGGTCATTTGAGCTCTCCAGGGTTGATGTAAACTCTATTCACATTGCATAGATGGGGTACCGTTTGGACGGGTGCAAGGGGTAATGTGAAAAAGATTTACATTATGCAATCCGGTTGACGTTTCAGGATCTGGCTCGCAGGGTCCGGGTATGGATAAGACGGACAACAAAGCTGCCCCTGCACTAAAGGACATTCTTGAACTGGAAACGCAGGTCTGGGTGGCGCTGGTTGATGGTGATGCAAGCGCCGACCGCGCCTTGCTGAGCGCGGATTTTCTGGGCGTTTATCCCACAGGATTTGCCAATCGGGACGATCACGTCGGGCAATTTGCAGATGCGCCAACGATGGCCGAGTTTGATCTGAGTGACGCTCGGTTACGCGTTCTGACACCGGATATCGTCTTGCTGTCCTACCGTGCCGATTACCTGCGCCCGGGTGCAGATCGGCGCGAGGCGATGCTGATTTCATCTTTGTGGGAACGAAGAAACGACGTTTGGGTCAACAGCTTCAGTCAGGACACGCCGGTTCAGGAAACCTGATCAGAATGCCCCATTGACGATTACGTCCCGTAATGCGCAGGGTGCGCGCATGACTGACGCTCTTGCCATTACCCGCCTTCCGCGTGCGTTTGATCCGTCCCTGGGCGATGAAGCCCGCGCTCTGATACCTGATCTGTCGCAGGAGATGGGAGAGCTGGTGGCGGGGGCGGCCGGGTCCAGCCCATATCTTAAAGGCCTGATAGAGCATGAAAGGGAATGGTTGCCTGATGCCTTAGTGCGCCCGGACCAGGCGCTGACTGAAGTCATGGCGGATGCGCGTGAGCTGCCGCCGGATCAGCTGAAATCCGGCTTGCGGCAGGCCAAGCGGCGTGTGGCGCTGTTGACCGCGCTTGCCGACATCGCAGGTGCCTGGCCGCTTGAGAAAGTCACCGCGGCACTGACCGATTACGGGGCACTGGCCGCAGATGTTGCGGCCAAGGCCGAGATTGCGACGTTGATCCGGCGCAACAAACTGCCGGGTATGACCGAGGACGATATCGAAACTGCCGCCGGGATGGTCATTCTGGCCATGGGCAAGATGGGCGCGCATGAGCTGAACTACAGCTCGGATATCGATCTGATTGTGCTGTTTGATGAGACACGGTTTGACCCCGACGACTTCTACGAGGCCCGGCAGGGTATGGTGCGGGCAACGCGGAACTTCTGCGCGACGCTTAGCGACAAGACTGCCGATGGCTATGTTTTCCGTACAGATCTGAGGCTGAGACCTGATCCCGCCGTAACACCGGTCTGCATGGCGATGGAGGCCGCTGAACGGTACTACGAAAGCCTTGGCCGCACGTGGGAGCGCGCAGCATATATTAAGGCCCGCCCCTGCGCCGGAGACTTGGCCGCGGGGCAGCGGTTTCTGGACACATTGCGCCCTTTTGTCTGGCGTCGCCATCTGGATTTTGCCGCCATTCAGGACGCGCATGATATGCGTCTTCGAATTCGCGAAAACAAGGGTACGGGCGGGGCCTTGTCGATCCCCGGCCACGACATGAAGCTGGGGCAGGGCGGTATTCGCGAGATCGAGTTCTTCACCCAGACCCGTCAGTTGATCGCAGGTGGCCGCGATCCGGATTTACGGGTGCGCGGAACGGTCCCGGGGTTGGCGGCGTTGGCGTCAAAAGGCTGGGTGCCGCAGGATGTCGCGGACAAACTGACCGATCATTATCGGGCGCATCGCGAAGTCGAACACCGCATTCAGATGGTTCATGATGCACAGACGCATAAGGTGCCGAAATCACCGGAAGGCATCGAACGCATCGCCTGTCTGATGGGGATCGGCAGCGACGAACTGAAACAGGACCTGAAAAACCGCCTGACGGAAGTACACGAACTGACCGAAGGTTTTTTTGCGCCCGGGCCCGGTCCTGCACCTGTGGCGGCGCAGGATGTGGAGTTTGACCAGAGTGTTCTGGCCCGGTGGACGACCTATCCGGCCTTAAGGTCCCAGCGCGGGTCGCGGATATTCGAACGGTTGCGGCCCGAGCTGCTGTCGCGTCTTGCCAAGACCGCCAAACCGGACGAGGCGTTGATGGCGCTGGACGGGTTTCTGTCAGGCCTTCCTGCCGGGGTGCAGCTGTTTTCATTGTTCGAGGCCAATCCGCAACTGATTGACCTACTGGTCGATATCGTTGGCACGTCTCATGCTCTGGCCTCGCATCTGTCGCACAATGCCTTGGTTTTCGATGCGGTGATCGGCGGCAGTTTCTTTGCCGATTGGCCGGGGCAGAAGGCTTTGCAAATCGAACTGGCCCGTGCGCTGGCGGAAGAGCCTGACTATGAAACCCGGCTCGACCTTGCGCGGCGCTGGTGTAAGGAATGGCATTTCCGGGTCGGTGTCCACCACTTGCGCGGTCTGATCGACGGGGCACAGGCAGGCCGGCAATATGCAGAGCTTGCACAATCGGTGATTGCCGCCATCCTGCCATATGTTGCCGAAAATTTCGCCCGCAAACACGGGCCCGCACCGGGGCGCGGAGCGGCGGTGTTGGGCATGGGGTCGCTGGGCGCAGGACGGATCAATTCGCAATCCGATCTGGACATGATTGTGATCTATGACCCGCAGGATCAGGACATGTCCGATGGTCCGCGCCCTCTGGCCACGCGCACCTATTATGCGCGGTTCACGCAGGCGCTGATCACAGCACTTTCAGCTCCGATGTCACAGGGGCGGCTGTATGAAGTTGACATGCGCCTGCGCCCGTCCGGCAATCAGGGGCCGGTCGCCACCAGTTGGGCCAGCTTTACCAATTATCAGCAGAACGAGGCCTGGGTGTGGGAACATCTGGCCCTGACCCGTGCTCATGTCGTTGCGGGTGATGCCGGTTTGGCAAATGATATCGAAGCGTTCCGCGCCGGGTTTCTGTCGCGCCCACGCGAGCGGGACAATGTCTTGCGCGAAGTCGCCGAGATGCGAACGCGCCTGGCCGCAGCCAAGGCACCTGCCGGGATTTGGGATGCCAAAAACGGGCCCGGCCGCCTGATGGACATCGAACTGATGGCCGAAACCGGTGCCTTGCTGGCAGGGACTACGGCACGCGATGTGTCCTCGGGCCTCGATGGAGCCGTCGCTGCCGGGTTGCTGGATGTCGCGCAGGCGCAATCCCTGAAAGACTGCTACAGCCTATGCTGGTCGGTGCAATGTGCGGCCCGGCTTCTATCGGGCAAAGTCATCGAGGCGGAGCAGATCGGTGAAGGAGGTGTGGATTTCCTGTGCCGTGCCACCGGGTTTGAACAGGTCGATGCACTGCAACGGGCATTGCAGGAGAGTTACACAACTGCGGCCGACCTGATCGGCAGCGTGATCCAAGAGGGCGAAGATGGCACGCAGCACTGATCCCAATGACCACAAAGGTCTGATCCAGGAAGCTTATCGCATCGAAGGCATCACCCTGCCGGAATGCCGCAGCATATTTCTGGACTGGGCGCTCAGCCTGCCCGAAGAGCGTGACCAGAACACGGCGCTGACCGAGTTGCATGCGGCATACGCGCTGCACAGCCCGGATCATCCCATGACTCAGGTTCTGTCCGAGGGCCTTCAGGCGGCCCAAACCCCGAAACGGCGCGGTGGCTGGCGTTCGCGAAGCCGCTAGGTCTTTTCCATCGGCACATTCGCGACTAAGAGGGCACCATGACCCAATCTGCCGACCGCCCCCGTATCCGCCTGAAACCCAAAGCCAACGCGCGCGGCCTGCGCCATGGCTTCCCTTGGGTCTATGCAAATGACATCGTCACCGACCGCCGTACGCGCAAGATCCCCGCAGGCGCTCTGGCGATTCTCGAGGATGACACTCCCGCAGCGCTTGCGCTGGTGGCGGTCAATCCTGAGTCAAAAATCATGTGCAGGGTGCTGGATCGTGATACCAACGCGCAGTTGGACAATACTTGGTTCGAAACCCGCCTCAGCCGCGCCCTTGCACTGCGTGAACGTCTGTTTGATGCGCCTTTCTACCGTCTGGTCCATGCCGAGGCCGATGGCTTTCCCGGTGTGATCATCGACAGGTTTGGCGATACCTGTGTCATCCAGCCCAACGCGGCCTGGGCCGAGGTGCATCTGGATACGCTCACCGAAGCGCTAATCAAGGTCGCAGGCGTGACGACGGTGCTGAAAAACGCCTCGGGCCGCACGCGCGGGCTGGAAGGGCTCGACGATGAGAACCTGACTTTGCACGGCACAGCACCCGACGCGCCCCTGCCTGTGCCAATGAATGGTGCCACGTATATGGCCGACCTGACCGGAGGTCAGAAAACCGGCCTGTTTTACGATCAACGCCCCAACCAAGCCTTTGCCTCACGGCTGGTACATCCCGGAGCGCAGGTGCTGGACGTGTTCAGTCATGTCGGCGGCTTTGGTCTGGCGATGCTGGCCGCAGGTGCCGGACGGGCCTTATCCGTCGATGGGTCTGCGGCCGCGCTGGAACTGGCCACCAAAGGTGCCGAGGCTTCGGGCCTTGCCGACAGGTTCCAGACCCGGCAGGGCGACGCGTTCGATGTACTGACTCAATTGGGGGACGAGGGTGCGGTTTTTGACGTGGTCATTTGTGACCCACCTGCCTTTGCCCCATCAAAACAAGCGCTGGATTCGGGTTTGCGCGCCTATGAACGTATCGCACGGCTTGCCGCACCTCTGGTCAAACCGGGCGGCTATCTGGGGCTGTGCTCGTGTTCTCATGCCGCCGATCTGGGACGGTTCCGCGATGCCTCCTCCCGCGGGATCGGCCGGGCGGGCCGAAAGGCGCAACTGATCCACACCGGATTTGCTGGGCCGGATCATCCGCAACTGCCGCAACTGGCGGAAAGCGGCTACCTCAAGGCGGTGTTCTACCGCCTATGAAGGCTGTTCTCGACACTTGCGTCCTCTATCCCACGGTCATGCGCGAAATGCTGTTGGGCGCCGCGCGATTGGGATATTTCACCCCGATCTGGTCCGCCCGCATCCTCGAAGAATGGGCCCGCGCCGCCCGCAAGCTGGGCCCGACGGGGGAGGCGCAGGCGCGTGCTGAAATCGCGCTGGTGCAAGCGGCCTGGCCGGATGCCGAACGTCCAGCGAACGAGGGTCTTCAAAACCGTCTGTGGCTGCCGGACGCCGCAGATATCCACGTGCTGGCCACAGCAATCGCGGCTTCCGCTGATCTGATTGTCACGGTAAATGCCAAGGATTTTCCCAGAAATATCTTGACTGATGAAGGGCTTGACCGGCAAGATCCCGACAGCCTGTTGTACAGCTTCTGGCAGTCAAACCCAGAAGGCATGAGCACACTTGCCACACAGGTCCTTGCCGAAGCCGATCGCCTCTCAGGCGAACAATGGACCCTCCGCGCGCTCATGAAAAAAGCCCGGCTTCCGCGATTGGGCAAAGCGCTCGCCATCTGAGCGGGATCCAGCTTCATCTGGCCAAAAATATCCCGGAGAGCGCGAGAAGCTGGCCTCTCGCAGCACAGGCATCACCCGCGTGCCCAACGCTGTTCAAGCTTTTCCAACGCCGCAACACGTTCATCTGTCTTGGGATGGCTCATCAGCCAGGCCGGGACCACCCCGGCGCGCTGCTGTGTCAACTCTTCCAGCTTGTGAAACAGTGATTTCTGCGGGCCGATTCCGATACCGGCTTTTGTCAGCAAAGCTGCTGCGTATTCATCCGCCTCATACTCGTCCTGCCGCGACAGGCGCGAGGCGATCAGTGCGGTCAACGCATTGGCAATCATCGCCCCGACAAAGGGGATGAACCTGTTCAGAACCATGATCAGCGCCGTTCGCATCGCATTCTGCCCTGAAAAATCGATCATCCGCCGCCGTGCGTGACCCAGCGCCACGTGCCCCAATTCATGCGCAATTACACTGGCCATTTCCTCAGCCGAAACCTCTCCGTTGTGGAACTTGCGGTAAAATCCCCGCGTGATGAATATCCGCCCGTCCGGCGCGGCCAGCCCGTTCACCGGGTCGATCTCGTAGATATAGACCGGCACCCGTTCGATCCCGAGCGCCGCCGCCAGCCGGTCGGTCATGCGTTTCAGCGCCGGATCGGCAAGTTCCGTCGATTTCGCATCCAGTTCACGATGGGTGCGCCAGACGGAAATCCGGTACATCACAATTCCATAGGCAATGGCCAGCAGGATCGGGGTCAGGCGAAGCATGGGCTAGATATGGTAGCACTGGGCTTTTAGGGCAAACGAAAAATTCAGGGGCCGCTTTTGGGACAAAGCTACCGCCAGAATTCTGCGATCCTGCGGCAGCTTTGTTGATCTATAGGATGCGATGTAGCAATCAAAGACCTGTAGACGGCTCAACTTCCAGTATGACGAAAGTCTTCTTTCCATTGACGTCGAATTTCTGAACCACGTCACCGTCGCGAACGACCGTCAGACAACGATAGCGGCCTTCATCTGCTACCATGGAAACACAAACCTGATCCGTATCAGTGATCGCAAATGCTCCCGTACCCGTCCAACCGCCGTTGGTTAATTCGCCACTGACGATATTGTTCGGGTCGTAATAGAAACGGAACGTCTTCTCTCCGGAACTGGCTGTGACCCTGTTTCCGATCAGTAACTCGGCTATCTGTTCTGCATTCAGCTTTTTGCCGCCATTGGCCAATGCCGCTTCAAGGTCAGTTTGCGCGAAGACCGAGCCGCCGGCACAGGTTATTGCGGCCGCCATGAGCAGTGTTCTCAACCGTGGCATGTTCCTTCTCCTTTCATGATGGGGGAAACGTATCGGGATGATTTCCCGCCATACGGAAGTTAGAAGGATTCCGGCCGCGGCACTTGATCGAAAGCTGATATTTCCTGACATTTAGATGACAATTGGCAAAATCCGTTGAGCGACAAACACAGCCGGATGTAAGTTGAACTATGTACAGGTTTTTGGATTTTGAACTTGACCCGGCAAAAGGTTTGAGCCGCAGCGGACATCCGGTGGCATTGGAGCCTCAGGCACTTCAACTGCTTGAATTACTGATTAGAAACCGCAGTCGAATCGTCACCAAGGATGAAATAGTTGATGAAGTCTGGGCCGGAAAGGCCATAACGGACGCAGCTCTGAACACGCGAATCCGCTCTGTACGAAAAGCACTGGGCGATAGCGCGGCGAGTTCGGAGTACATCAAGACGCTTCCCAAGCGCGGGTTTCAGTTCGTTGCGCCGGTCGTTCAAAACGAGCCTTCGGAACAGCAATCTGGCAGGCCTTCAAAACGGCTTGCTCTTGCTGCGAGCATTGTTTCGGCGTGTGCTCTTGCCATTGTCTTTTTTTCTGTCTCCTTTGAACGGCAAGGATTGCCAGATACCGAAACCCCGTCATTGGCTGTTGTTCGTTTTGATAATCTGGGCGGTGATAACGCGGGGCAGTACTTTGTCGATGGTCTTACAGACGATCTGACCACTCACCTGTCACGCAACCGTGACTTGTTCGTCGTTTCCAGCGCGACGATGTTTTCTTATGCGCGTGGCGAGGCGAGCCCGATCGAAATCGCCCGCGAACTGGGGGTCGATTACATCGTCCGGGGCAGCGTCCGACGCGCTGGCGATCGGGTGCGGGTTAGCGGAGAACTTATTGATGTGGATGCCAGCGAAACTATTTGGGCAGAGAGTTTCGAACGGCAAACAACGGGTATCTTTGCGGTTCAGGACGAGATTAGCCAAGCAATCGCCGGGCAATTGTTGCCGGAAATATACCTGTCGGACGCGACGCGCTCACAGGGAAAGCCAACCCAGGACATGGGAGCGTGGGATCTGTACCTTCGCGGTCGGGTGCGTCAATCCGAGTTTACCAAGGAGGCACAAGAGGAAGCCGCAAGCTACGCGCGGGAAGCGATTGCGGCTGATCCTGGTTTTGCCGCAGCCTACAGCCTGTTGGCTCGTGCCCTTGGGACGACTTTCTTCTTCCAATGGGCAGACACCCCGCAGAACACGCTCATATCCGCTACCGAAGCCGCTACGCGAGCTATAGAACTCGACGGTCAGGAAGCGCAGGCCCACGCGGCATTGGGATATATTTACCGGTTTACCGGCGAGGCGGATCCTGCCATCGCAAACCTCGAACGCGCGGTCGCTCTCAATCCCAATGACGCTCGTATCCGTTTGGAACTGGCGCATACTTTCGATTGGTTTCGTATGCAGGACCGTGCGTTGCCGGAGATTGAAATGGCCATCAAACTGAGTCCGCGCGATCCGATGCTGCAGAACATGTACTTTTATAAAGGGCATATCCTGTTTCATCTTGGACGCCACGAAGAGGCGCTGGATACTGCAAGGCAGCTGGGCACTGTCGCGACAAGCAACACCTGGCGTCTGTTTCATCATCTACTGCGCGCCGCAAACCTTGCCGAAATGGATCGACCGGAAGAAGCTCATGAGGCCGTGGAGGCGGCTATGCGCATTAATCCGAAACTTTCAATTTCGGCGATGAAGAGACAGTTCGCAGGATCGAAAAATCATCCAGAAAACCGAAAAATCTGGTTGGCGAGTTTGAAAAAGGCTGGTGTGCCGGATTAGGTGCAAAAAACAAAGAAGTTCGAAGACTGGACGCTCGTAAGTTGGAAAATTGGTCGCTATGGCCTCAAACCTGCCATCAGTCTCTACCGCGTCAGCTCGCGCATTCCCTTTTCAAGACCAGCCAGTGTCATGGGCACCATGCGATCTTCAAAGATGTCGCGGATCATGCTGATGGAATGGGTATATTCCCAGTATTTCTCGGGCACCGGGTTGATCCACAGGTTTGCCGCCCACTGTTCGCGCGCGCGTTGCAGCCAGACCTGACCAGCTTCCTGATTCCAATGTTCATTGGCACCGCCGGGATAGGCGATCTCATAGGGGCTCATCGAAGCGTCGCCGACAAAGATGCACTTGTAGTCGGACCCATAGGTGCGCAGCACTTCGTGGGTCGGGGTCTGTTGGTTCCAGCGGCGGCGGTTGTCCCGCCAGACCCCTTCATACAGGCAATTGTGAAAGTAGTAATATTCCAGATGCTTGAACTCGGTTCTTGCAGCGGAAAACAGCTCTTCAACCACCTTGATATGCGGGTCCATCGAGCCGCCGACATCCAGAAACAACAGTACTTTGACGGCGTTGTGGCGCTCGGGCCGGGTTTTGACATCCAGATAGCCATGCTCGGCCGTGGCGCGGATGGTGCCGTCCAGATCCAGCTCTTCGGCTGCTCCCTCCCGCGCCCAGCGGCGCAGGCGTTTCAGGGCGACCTTGATGTTGCGGGTGCCCAGTTCAACCGTATCGTCGAGGTTCCTGAATTCCCGTTTGTCCCAGACCTTGACCGCACGCTGGTGACGGCTTTCTTTCTGACCGATACGGACGCCTTCGGGGTTGTACCCATAGGCCCCGAACGGAGAGGTTCCTGCGGTGCCGATCCACTTGTTGCCGCCCTGATGACGGCCCTGTTGTTCCTTGAGCCGTTCGCGCAGTGTTTCCATCAGCTTGTCGAACCCGCCAAGCGCTTCGATCTCGGCTTTTTCCTCCTCCGACAGGTGTTTCTCGGCCATCTTGGCGAGCCAATCGGCAGGGATATCGACAGCTTCCAACACCTGATCGAAACTGATCTCGCCCAAGCCCTCAAAGCTGGCGGCAAAGGCGCGGTCGAATTTGTCTATATTGCGCTCGTCCTTCACCATCGACACCCGGGCAAGGTAATAAAACGCTTCGACATCATAGGTGACCAGACCCTTTTTCATGCCTTCCAGAAAAGTCAGATACTCCCGGAGTGATACCGGGATGCCCGCTTTGCGGAGGTTTTTGAAAAAGGGCAGGAACATTGCGTCATGCCACCATGCGAAGCAGAACCAGCGAGATCACCAGCCCCACAAGCGCAAAAGCGATCCCATATCCGGCGGCATACTGTGCCATGTCAGCGCCGTTTCCATTGCGTTTTTTTGCGGTCAAAGCACCCAGGATTGCACCCAGTATCGCCATTCCCAGTACTAGCAACATATGCGTTTCATCCGTCTTTCGTGCTGTCAGCGGGGCGTCGGCCACTGTTTTGAGCCAGAGATTGAGCCACCAAATCAGAACCGAACCCGTATCGCGCCCATCCAAGGCTGTCCAGTCTGACGGCACGTGCCTTTTGTAATTGACCGGCCTGTTTCAAGGCCTCGGATTTCAACAGCAGCAAGGTTGCCAGAAGCGAAGCGTTTTCCGCGCGGGTCATCACGTCGATGGCCTGATCCAGTTCGGGCAGGACCTCTGGCCCGCGATCCTGCGCAAGCGCAAAGGCTGCGGTTTGCGTTGAGACATAAGCCTGATGAACCTCGGTTCCGGGCGTTGCGCGAAGAAACTGTTGCGCGATCTTGAACTGCCGCTGGGCTTCCGCCGGGTCACGAAACTGCTCCATCCGACCCATCAGGTAGTGGGGATAGGCGCGGCGGTGATCCGTCCATCCCAATTGCTGCCCGATGCGGACTGCCTTTTGCGCGGCGCGTATCTGCCGGGGGGAACCCGGCCCTGGTCCCAGTGATTTCTGGATCGCGTTGATCCACTCTCGGGGGGTATCCGTTGGCCGTTGCGCGGCTAATCGGTCACCGCGTGGATTCAGGCGGCTGAGAACATCGGGGATGACGGCGGCGACCTGATCCCGTGTCATACCGGTGTGCAGTTCGGGCGCATAGGCCGCGCGCAGAATCAGCATGTCGAACCCAGTCAAAACCGTATGAATATTGTCGTCGTTGAACACGGAATCCGGCAGGTGATAGAGGTCGTTCAGCGGACCAAGGGCTTGCGCCAGTTCTTCGTGCAGACAATCGCGCATTTCCTGCGGGCTGACATCGTAGGGGATGAATATCCCCAATCGTTCGCGCTGGCGCAGCTCAACCCAACTGCTTTTGGTCTTGCGGCGGTCGCGCTGATACTCAGCCAGGCTGGACGCGTTTGGCACCACGAAACAGGCCGCGTTTGGCAGAATTTGCAGAATGTCCTTCTGGCTGACCGCTTCGATCGTGATATTGGCCTGACCGTCGTTGATTTGTCGGATGTTGATACCCGCCTCGCGCTTCAGGCGGTTCAGCAGGCGGGTCAAATCCTGCTGCATACTTTGTGTCGGCGATCCGGTCAGGCGAACGGTGATCGGCGTTTCGAACCGGGTGAAAACGGGCAGGGCGGCCCCGCTTTCCAGTTCGAAATGCAGGGACAAGAAATCCGCCGCGATGTTCGTGTTGGACCGTGCCGGTGGCGAAGGGCGGGGTGCCGCAAAAGACTTGGCTGGCGGCAACGCCACTTCGATATATGAAACATCGTTCCCGAGTTCGATTGTCTCGACAGACGTGCAGCCAGCGATAACCAGCGCCAGAAAAAGGGCGCCCAAACGCATCATGGGCGGGCGTACTTGATGAACGGTGTCAGGGTGCCGATGCGATCATAAAGGTGGCGTGCCGTGTGGTTGAACTCTTGCGTCAGCCAGTAAACGGTTGGGGCGCCCTGGCGATCCGCCTCTTCATAAACCGCCTGAATCAAGGCGCGACCGACGCCCGTTCCTCGGGTTTCAGGTCGGGCGAACAGGTCTTGCAGGTAACAGACCTTTTCCACTTTCCAGGCGTGGCGATGAAACAGGTAATGCGTCAGCCCGACCAAAACGTCATTCTGTTCCGCAACAAAACAGGAAAAATCCTGTGGGTCGTCGCCCAACAATCTGGAAAAGGTCGTTTCATACACGTTTTCAGGCAGGGTAGTTTCATAAAACGCCAGATAATCCCGCCACATTTCGGCCCACTGATCTTTGTCCTCGGCCCGCAGGGTCCGGATTGTCAGAGCGTTCGCCAAGTGATGACCCCAATACTGCTGCTTTGAAACGCGGTTGCGTCAGGTATTTCGATGCTGACACCCGGGATACGCAATGGCAAGCCGTGATCACTGATTGTTCACACGCAGGCTAGCGTTTGCCACGTGCCATGAAAGCAAGACGTTCGAACAGATGCACATCCTGTTCATTTTTCAGCAAAGCGCCATGCAGCTTCGGCAGCGCGCTGGCCCCGTCACGCCTGAGGTCTTCGGCCGTCAGGTCTTCGGCCAGCAACAGCTTCAGCCAGTCCAGCACCTCCGAGGTCGAGGGCTTTTTCTTGAGCCCTTGCGTCTCTCGGATCTCATAGAATTGCGTCAGCGCGGCGGTCAGAAGTGCGTCCTTGATGCCGGGATGATGCACATCAACGATCCGGCGCATCGTCGCCTCATCCGGAAAGCGTATATAGTGGAAAAAACAGCGGCGCAGGAAAGCGTCTGGCAGCTCTTTTTCGTTGTTCGAGGTTATGATGACGATAGGGCGGTGCTTGGCCCGGATCGTCTCGCCCGTTTCGTAGACGTGGAACTCCATCTTATCGAGCTCCTGCAATAGGTCATTGGGGAACTCGATATCCGCCTTGTCGATTTCATCGATCAGCAGAACAACCTTTTCGTCGGCGTCGAAGGCCTGCCACAGCTTGCCCTTGCGGATATAGTTCGACACATCATGGACACGCTCTTCGCCTAGTTGGCTGTCACGCAGGCGGCTGACGGCATCATATTCGTAAAGACCCTGCTGCGCGCGGGTGGTGGATTTCACATTCCACTCGATCATTTTCAGCCCCAGCGCACCGGCCACCTGTCTGGCCAACTCGGTCTTGCCGGTACCGGGTTCGCCCTTCACCAACAGGGGGCGCTCAAGCGTGACAGCGGCGTTCACGGCAATGGTCAGATCGTCGGTGGCGACATATTCGGCTGTACCTTGGAAACGTGCGGTCATGGGCCTCTCGTGCGTATATTGCGTTGGACGGGCAGGTTGTGGTTTCCGGGTTACAGAGCGGCAAGGTTTTTTACAACCCGCGTCCCTGCGTCGCCCGGCGGGAATTGTGCTGCAACTCCAAGCCCTTTTGCTTGATTCCGATGTAGACCATTCCCGGACGTTGTAACTCTCGCCCCAAAAAAGCCTGTCAAATTTCATAGAAATACAAGGTTTTGTTGATGTTTGTCTCATAGTTAGACAAATCCGCGGGGGTGCACTGTTGCGCAACGTTTGTGTAGTGACATTCCACCGCCCGTCGGCTAAACGCTGCGCAGAAGGGAGAGCCAAATGTCAGCTGAAACAGCCTCGAACGACGTTACTGGCCATACCGAGGGAGCAAATATGAAGCAGGAAGTTTTTCTGCCGGAAGATTACCGTCCGGCCGAAGATGAGCCTTTCATGAATGATCGTCAGCTTGAGTATTTTCGTCGCAAGCTGCTGGATTGGAAGACAGAGTTACTGGCTGGTAGCCGCGACACTATCGAAGGGCTGCAAGACAACACCCGTAACATTCCGGACGTCGCGGACCGCGCCAGTGAAGAAACTGACCGTGCGCTGGAACTGCGGACCCGTGATCGTCAGCGAAAACTGGTCGCAAAGATCGACTCGGCCCTGCGCCGGATTGATGATGGCGAATACGGGTATTGCGAAATGACGGGCGATCCGATCTCGTTAAAGCGTCTGGACGCACGACCGATTGCAACCATGACACTTGAGGCACAAGAGCGCCATGAGCGTCGCGAAAAGGTCCACCGCGACGATTAATCGCCGGGTATGTGTAAGAAATCCAAACGCCGGGGCCTGTGGCTCCGGCGTTTTTGCGTTATGCGGATGCCATGAAGATAGATGGATTGAAATTCTGTGTCATTGGCGGTGGAATCGGCGGCCTGGCCTCGGCTCTGGCACTGAAACACCGTGGGGCGCATGTCACGCTTCTGGAGCAAGCCCCGGCCCTGACCGAAGTCGGCGCTGGTTTGCAGATCAGCGAGAACGGGATGCGCGTTCTTCATGCACTTGGCGTCACAGGTCTTTCTGTCGGGCAGAAGTCCCATGGAACTGTCTTGCGCGATTACCGAGAAGGGCGCGTGGTCAGTCACCTGCCGGGCCCCTCAGCTGGTCCGACTTATTACTACCACCGTGCCGACCTTCTGAACCTTCTTCATGATGCGGCTTGTGACGCAGGCGTGAATATCCGCTTGGGTGCCAGAGTTTCACATGTGCAAAAGCATCTCAACGAGGCCGAGGTGATCTTGGCGTCAGGCGAGCGAATTCGCGCCGAGTGCGCCATTGCGGCCGATGGCGGCCGCAGCATGCTCCGCCCGGCTCTGAACGGGGCAGAGATGCCGGAGTTCACGCATCAGGTGGCCTGGCGCGCCACCATCCCCTGGCAGCCCGGTCATGACCCGGTTTCCGCATCCCTGACGATGGGGCCTGGGCGGCATGTGGTAACCTATCCGTTGCGTGACGAAAGCATGATGAACATTGTCGCGGTTGAAGAGCGTTCGGACTGGCGGGAAGAAGGATGGCGTCAGACGGGCGACCCTGAAGAGTTGCGCAAGCGCTTTGCAGATTTCGGTGGCCCCGTGTGCGACATTCTGTCGAAAGTCACGGATGTGCATCTGTGGGCATTGTTTCTGCGGCCTGTCGCCCAAAGCTGGCAGAATGGTCGGTTGGCTCTGGTGGGGGACGCGGCCCATCCGACGTTGCCATTCATGGCACAAGGGGCATGTCTGGCGCTCGAGGACGCTTGGGTTCTGGCGCGCGCGTTTGACGAACGATCGGGTATCACCAACGCACTGGCGGCCTATGAAACAACCCGCAAACCAAGGGCGCAGCGCGTTGTCGCGGCGGCTGGGTCAAATGCGCGGAACTTTCATCTGCGCGGTCCAGCCCGTATGGCTGCGCAATGTGTGCTGAGGGTCGTCGGTGCCCGGTTGTCACAACGCTATGAATGGATCTACAGTCACGACGTCACGGCTGCCTAGGGCCTCAAAGATCCAGGTCAATCCAGACGGGAACGTGATCGGATGGCTTTTCGTGCCCCCTAACAGCCGCATCAATCTGGCAATCTCGCATGAGGTCGGCCGCTTGTGGCGTCAGCAGGAAATGATCAATTCGAATTCCGTCATTCCGGTTCCACGCGCCAGCCTGATAATCCCAGAAAGAATAGTGATCGGGGCCCTGCGTTGTGGCGCGAAAGGCCTCGGTAAAGCCAAGGTTCAGGATCTTTCGAAAGGCGGCCCGGCTTTCCGGGCGGAACAACGCGTCTTCCCGCCAGGCATCGGGGCGTTTGGCATCCTCGGCCTGTGGGATGATGTTATAGTCTCCGGCCATCAGGGCAGGCTCCTCTGACTTCATCAGGGCCTGGGCGCGGTCGTAAAGCCGTTCCATCCAGGCCAGCTTGTAATCGTATTTCGGTCCGGGTGCCGGATTCCCGTTGGGCAGATACAGCCCACAGAGCCGCAGGGCCTTTTTGCCTACGACGGTGGCCTCGATCCAGCGCGCCTGTTCATCATTGTCATCGCCGGGAAGGCCGCGAGATACATCCTCCAGCGGAAGCTTCGACAGGATCGCGACACCATTAAAGCTTTTTTGCCCATGTGTTTCCACGTTGTACCCGCGATCTTCAAACATCTCGCGTGGGAAGTTCTCGTCGACGGATTTGATTTCCTGAAGAAGAACAACGTCGGGTTGGGCGTCGTCCAGCCAGCGGGGCAGCGCCTCGGTTCGTGCCTTGATGCCATTGATGTTGAACGTGGCGATTTTCATTCGCGATCCTCCGAAACCTTGTGGCAACCTATCGCTCAGAACGGGCCCAGCGGCAAGTCGGAGATCGGATTAGCGAGGCTCTGCCTCGCGCTCCGGGATATTTTTAGCCAGATGAAGAAACGAACCCTTAACCGTTTTTTCGATACTAGAAGGGGCGGTACAGGCGGGGACGCCGATGACCGCGCCAGGTGAAGCTCTCTGGTCGTTTTGGTCAGAGAGCGGATCCCTGCTTCATCTGGCTGAAAACATCCTGGGGGTGTGGGGGCAAAGCCCCCGCCGGTTACATCGAAAACGACGTGCCGCAGCCACAGGAAGAGGTGGCGTTGGGGTTGTCGATCACAAACCTTGCACCAATAAGCTCCTGAGTGAAATCAATCACCGCGTTTTCAAGAAAGGGCAGAGAGACCGGGTCGACGATGACTTTCTGCCCCTTGCCTTCAAGGATGAGGTCATCGGTGTTTGGCGTGTCCAGAGCGATTTCATATTGAAAACCGGAACATCCACCACCCTCCACTGCGACACGCAGGGCTTGCCCCTGTTCCGCGGCGCCGATCTCGGCGAGGCGGTCAAAGGCGCGTTCGGTGACTGATGGGGGCAGATTCATGCCGGTCTCCAAAGGTTTATTTCCCAAGCGTCCTACAATATATGAAACAAAAAGACAGGCGACAAGGACAAGGCCTTTGGACAGAGCGGGATTTGCTTCGGACCCAGACCGTGCAAGGGGGCGGCTGGTGCCAGAGGAAGAAAGCAGCTTCCGGTCATGCTTTCAGCGTGATCGCGACCGGATCATTCACGCCAGTGCGTTTCGGCGGCTCAAACACAAGACGCAAGTCTTTGTCGAGCATGAAGGCGACAGTTATCGAACACGGCTGACCCATTCCATCGAAGTTG
The DNA here is from genome assembly GCF_059613425.1 of Ruegeria sp. BHSA123. Classification (NCBI taxonomy): domain Bacteria; kingdom Pseudomonadati; phylum Pseudomonadota; class Alphaproteobacteria; order Rhodobacterales; family Roseobacteraceae; genus Ruegeria; species Ruegeria sp. BHSA123. The sequence goes on from NZ_JBXWSL010000007.1 coordinate 79,511, forward strand.
CTCAGGTCGCGCGAACCATTTCAGGGGCGTTGGGCCTGAATCCTGAACTCACCGAGGCTGTAGCCCTGGCGCACGACCTGGGTCATACACCCTTTGGTCATACGGGTGAAGACGCCCTCCACGCGCTGATGGTGCCTTACGGGGGGTTTGATCACAATGCCCAGGCCATTCGGATCGTAACGAAGCTGGAGCGGCATTATGCCGGGTTTGACGGATGCAACCTGACCTGGGAATGTCTGGAGGGTATCGCCAAGCATAACGGTCCGGTTGTTGGCGATCTGCCGTGGGCGCTGGCTGAATGCAACCAGGGCTTTGATCTTGAACTTCATACCCATGCAAGTGCCGAGGCGCAGGTGGCGGCTTTGTCTGATGACATTGCTTACAACAATCACGACCTTCTGGATGGGTTGCGCGCGGGGTTGTTTGAAGATGATGATCTGCGTCACCTTCCGATCGTGGGGGGATGCTACGCGGATGTGGATGCTAAATACCCCGGTCTTGATCCGTATCGACGACGTCATGAAGCACTGCGGCGGGTATTTGGGGTCATGGTGGCAGATGTCATCACAACGTCACGAGACTTGATTGTAGCCTCGGGCGCGCAATCGGTCGAAGAGATTCGCCATCTTGGGCATCCTGTCATCCAATTCTCGACCGGGACTTGGGCGGATCTGAAACAAATCAGGGCGTTCCTGTTCACCCGGATGTATCGCGCACCCAGCGTCATGAAGGTACGGGCCAAGGTTGCAACGGTTGTCGAAGACCTGTTCCCGATCTACCTGAACGACCCGAAACAGATGCCCGCACGTTGGCACGAGGATATTGAAGCTGCGGCGGATGAGACAGCTTTGGCCCGGATCGTATCGGACTACATCGCAGGTATGACCGACCGTTTTGCCTTGCAGGATCACGCGCGGCTGACTGGCTGACTGGGCCGCAATGACACGGGTAATGGTCCATGTTTGCGACCTTTTTTGTGGGTTGATTGGTGCCTTGCGCAGGCGGGAAGCGATGATCAGAAGCCGTACGACAGACAGCCCGCAGGGTATTTGAAATCTCTGACAGTGGAAATCCGGGCGAGATTGGCAGACATTGGGCGCAAACCAAGTCCAAACATTAGGCGTCCATTGACCTTGCCGTGATGCGTGGTAAACCGCCGGGCAAGCAAAAGGACATCCGAAATGAACCTGTTTTCCGAGATCCGCGGCCTTGTACTGGACGCGCTGGCGCAGATGCAGTCCGAAGGCGCGTTGCCCGAGGGGCTGAGTTTTGACAACGTGGCGGTCGAACCGCCGCGCGACGCGGCGCATGGCGACATGGCGACAAACGCGGCGATGGTGCTGGCAAAACCGGCCAGGATGAAACCGCGTGACATTGCCGAGGCATTGGCAGGGAAGCTGGAGGCGGATGACCGGATCGCCAGCGCCGATGTGGCGGGTCCCGGTTTTCTCAATTTGCGGCTGGCGCCGTCGGTCTGGCAAGGTGTGCTGGCGGCCGTGCTGGAGAAGGGCACCGATTATGGCCGCTCGACTATGGGTCATGGGCAGAAGGTCAACGTTGAATATGTTTCGGCCAACCCAACCGGTCCGCTGCACGTGGGTCATACACGGGGTGCGGTATTCGGTGACGCTCTGGCAAGCCTGCTGGCTTATTCGGGCCATGATGTGACCCGCGAGTACTACATCAACGACGGCGGCGCGCAGGTGGATGTGCTGGCGCGCTCGGCTTACGAACGCTATCGCGAGGCCAATGGTCTGAGCCCCGAGATTGCCGAAGGTCTTTATCCCGGCGACTACCTGATCCCAATTGGGGAAGCGTTGAAAGAGAAATACGGCGACAGCCTGATCGACAAGCCGGAAAGTGACTGGCTGGAAGAGGTACGTGAGTTCTCGACCGACGCGATGATGGATCTGATCCGTGCTGACTTAAAAGCGCTGGGCGTTGAGATGGATGTGTTCTTCTCGGAAAAATCGCTCTATGGCACCGGTCGGATCGAGGCCGCATTGCAATCGCTGACTGACAAGGGTCTGATTTACGAAGGCGTGCTCGAGCCGCCGAAGGGCAAAAAGCCCGAAGATTGGGAGCCACGCGAACAGACGCTGTTCAAATCGACCGAACATGGCGATGATGTGGATCGCCCTGTCAAGAAATCAGATGGCAGCTGGACCTATTTTGCCCCGGATATTGCCTATCACTATGACAAGGTGTCCCGTGGTTTTGACGCGCTGATCGACGTGTTTGGCGCGGACCATGGCGGCTATGTCAAGCGGATGAAGGCGGCTGTTTCGGCACTGTCCGACGGTGAGGTGCCGCTAGATATCAAGCTGACGCAGCTGGTGAAGCTGTGGAAGAATGGCGAGCCGTTCAAGATGTCCAAGCGTGCAGGGAACTTTGTCACTCTGCGCGATGTGGTCGATCAGGTGGGCCCGGACGTGACGCGGTTTGTTATGCTGACCCGCAAGAACGACGCGCCGTTGGATTTCGATTTTGACAAGGTTCTGGAACAAAGTCGCGAGAACCCTGTATTCTACGTTCAATACGCACATGCCCGTGTCATGAGCGTGCTGCGCCGCGCGGCCGAGGCTGGAATTGCGGTTGATGATGCGACCCTTGCAGGCGCCGACCTGAGCAAAAACGATCATGCCTCGGAACTGGTTGTTGCCAAGAAGCTGGCAGAATGGCCGCGGCTGATCGAGATTGCGGCGCGGACCAATGAACCGCACCGGGTCGCATTTTACCTTTATGAACTTGCAGGCGACTTTCATGCGTTGTGGAACAAGGGTAATGACGAGACGCAATTGCGTTTCATCCAGGATGGCGATGTTGCCACAAGCCAGTCAAAAATCGCTTTGGCCCGGGCCGTTTCTGTTGTGATTTCAGCGGGCTTGGGTATTCTTGGCGTTACTCCGGCGCAGGAGATGCGGTAACAAATATCGCCCGAACCGCCGGTACGAGGTAGGCAAGAAATGACCCGCGGGCCTTATTTTCAGGCGTGAAACGGGCAGTGAGGCGGACATGGCGAGTTACGATTACTCGGGGCATCAAAGCCCCGGGCAGATTCATTACCCGAATCAAGCGCATTCTGATGATGTGTATGATTTTCCCGAAGATATGCAGGAAGATGACGCGCCGCGAGGCTCGTTTGGTCTGGGCAGGGCAGTCAATTTCCTGGGGGCTGTTGCTTCCTTGGCGCTGGTCGCCGGTGTCGGGGTCTGGGGCTATCAACTGATCATGCGCGATGTCAGTGGCGTGCCGGTTGTCCGCGCCGCCGAAGGGCCGATGCGTGTGCAACCGGAAAATCCGGGTGGAACACCCGCCGATCATCAGGGCTTTGCCGTGAATGCCGTCGCCGCCGAAGGCAGTGCCGCGGCACCGGCTGACCGGTTGATCCTTGCGCCGCGCCCGGTGTCCCTTACGGAAGAAGACCTGCCCGCCGGAGAACTGAAGCCGACCCCTGCGCTGCATGTGATCGAAGAACCGATCACCACGCAGGAAGCCGCGCGCCTGCGCCAGAACGCAGTAGATGCGCTGGTTGCGGAATTGGCGGGTGCGGCAGCAGAAACGCAGCAAGAATTCGAAGACGGTGTGCAACTGGCATCGCTGACCACCCCCGACGAAGAACCCGCCATTGACCCGGCAGATTTTGCTGCGGCCTTGCCAGACCCAAGTTTCGCAGAGTTGCCGGGTGTGCGCCGATCGTTGCGCCCTGTGACGCGTCCGGCACGGTCGACCCGCAGTCAGGTCGCACCCAGCGAGAATTCCGAAGACGCCATTAATGCAGCGGTGAAAGCTGCGGTTGGGGTGGATGTTGATCCGGATACACTGGCCAAGGGGACCCGACTGGCGCAGCTTGGGGCTTATGACAGCACGCAAGTGGCACAGGCCGAGTGGGACCGTTTGAATGGTCAGTTTGGTGAGTATATGTCGGGAAAACAGCGCGTTATTCAGAAAACCTCAAGCGGTGGGCGGACCTTCTACCGCCTGCGCGTTCTGGGGTTTGAAGATCTGAGCGACTCGCGCCAATTCTGCGCCGCTCTGGTCGCGCAAGGCGCTGACTGTATCCCGGTGGCCGTGAGGTGAAGTTCGGAGCAGCGATCACAGATGCTGAAGGACTGCGCCTGACGCAGGAGGAAAGAGACCTGTTTCGCCAGATGAACCCGTTTGGGTTCATTCTGTTCGCCCGCAATATTGAAAACGCCGATCAGGTGCGCGCCTTGTGTGATGATTTCCGAGAGGCTGTTGGGCGCAACTGCCCCATTACCATTGATCAGGAAGGAGGGCGCGTACAGCGTTTGCGCGCACCCTTGGCCCGCGAATGGCTGCCCCCGCTGGATCATGTGACCAGGGCGGGTGATCAAGCGGAACGCGCCATGTACCTCAGGTACCGCCTGATTGCGGATGAGCTGTTTGGTCTGGGCATCGACAGCAATTGTGCCCCTATGGTCGATGTGGTGCGGCCCGAGACACACGCGTTTCTGAAAAACCGCTGTTATGCCTTTGATCCTGAGCAGATTTCCAGGATCGGCAGGGCTGTGGCGCAGGGCCTTCTTGATGGGGGCGTTCTTCCGGTTCTCAAGCACATTCCCGGCCATGGCCGTGCCACTCTGGACAGTCACCATGACCTGCCGCATGTTGATTTGCCGCTGGAAGAGTTGGAATACAGCGATTTCGCGCCGTTCCGTGCCTTGAACGACCTGCCGATGGGGATGACCGCGCATCTGGTCTTTGATCAGATAGATCCCCGGCCGGCCACCATTTCCGCGGCCATGATGGGTCTGATCCGAGACAATATCGGCTTTGGCGGGCTGATTATGACCGACGATATCTCGATGAAGGCGCTCAGCGGGGCGTTGACGGACCTCTCCCGCCAATCTTTGCAGGCGGGCTGCGATGTAGTCCTGCATTGCAATGGCAGTTTTTCTGAACGTGCCGCTGTAATGGAAACTGCCGGAGAAATGTCGGATGTGGCACAAGCCCGCGCAGAACGGGCGCTGGCGATGCGCAAACGCCCGCGGGAACTTGACATCCAAGCCGCCGAAGCGGAACTATCTGCCCTAATGGGCGGGCAGGTATATGAACGATAATCTTTTTAGCGAAGACCCTGTCTCGGTCGCGGATCGTCTTGCGGCCGAAGCGCTGATTGTTGATGTCGACGGGTTCGAAGGCCCGTTGGACGTTCTGCTAACTCTATCACGCACGCAAAAAGTGGATCTGCGCAAGATCTCGGTTCTTGCGCTGGCGCAGCAATATCTGGCCTTTGTTGAAAAGGCGCGTGCGCTGCGCATTGAACTGGCCGCCGATTATCTGGTCATGGCGGCGTGGCTGGCCTTTCTCAAGTCCCGTCTATTGCTCCCGCCAGATCCGGATGACGATGGGCCATCGGGTGAAGAACTGGCCGCGCATCTGGCGTTTCAACTTGAACGCCTGCAGGCAATGCGCGACGTCGCTGCGCGGCTGATGGCCCGCGACCAACTGGGTCGTGATTTTTTCAAGCGCGGGCAGGGCGAGGACGTAACCCGCATCCGCACCGTAACCTATTCCGCCACGCTGCTGGATCTGATGCAGGGATATGCCCGTATTCGCACCCGTGACGAGTTCCGCCCCTTTGTGATGGACCGCGACTCGGTGTTTACGATGGAGCAGGCACTGGAGCGGATGCGCCCGCTGATCGGTTTTGCGGGGACGTGGACCGATATGGAAACCTATCTGCCCGATGGTTGGGATACTGACCCGGTGCGCCGCAGGTCGGCGACGGCTGCGACCTTTGCGGCCTCGCTGGAACTGGTGAAAGAAGGACATATGGAGATCAAGCAGAGCGAGACATTCGCGCCGATCCATTTGCGCAAGAGGACCCAGACACGTGACTGACGCCCCAGAAGAAACCGGCACCCTGTTCGAGGCGCCACCATTGGCGGAACAGGAGCGTATGGTCGAGGCCGTTTTGTTTGCCAGCGCCGATCCGGTGACGATTGCCGACCTTGAGGCGCGGATGCCGCATGGAAGCGACGCCGCACAAGCCGTTGAGTTGCTTCAGAGACGTTACGAAGGGCGCGGCGTGCGCGTGGTGCGTGTTGGAGAGGCATGGGCGATCCGTACGGCCCCTGATCTGGGCTTTCTGATGCAAAAGGAAACGGTTGAAACTCGTAAACTCAGCCGGGCCGCGATCGAGACATTGGCCATCGTTGCCTATCACCAACCCTGCACCCGCGCCGAGATTGAGGAAATTCGCGGCGTGTCAGTCTCTCGCGGGACGATTGATCAATTGCTAGAGATGGAGTGGATCAGGCTGGGCCGTCGTCGCATGACACCGGGTCGTCCGGTGACATTTGTGGTGACGTCCGAATTTCTGGATCATTTTGGTCTGGAGAACGCCCGCGACCTGCCGGGTCTCAAGGAATTGAGGGCTGCGGGTCTGTTGGAAAACCGGCCTCCACCGGGGGCTATCCCTCTGGGCGAGGGGCGCGAGGACGAAGTGGACGAGGACCAGTCGGAATTGTTTGAGGAATAATAACCCGGACAGGTCACTACGGGTCAGGCGCGGAACCTGCGACAGGCAACGTGGGTTATCCGGCACGTGCACCGTTGCAAGAAATTCTGAGGATTAGCCGGCCGCTTTGAAGTGCTTGGACAGCTTCAGGCCTTGGCCCTGATAGTTCGATGCAATCCCGGCACCATATAGCTGCGTGGGCATTTCAGCCATTTTCTCATAGACAAGGCGCCCGACCACTTGTCCGTGCTCCAGCACGAAAGGCGCTTCGTGGCATCGCACCTCAAGCACGCCTCGCGACCCGGCCCCCCCGGCGGCTGCATGGCCAAAGCCGGGATCGAAGAATCCGGCATAATGCACCCGGAATTCACCAACCATGGCCAGATAAGGTGCCATTTCGGCGGCATACATCGGCGGGATGTGGACCGCCTCGCGGCTGACAAGGATATAGAATGCTCCGGGGTCAAGTATGATGCGACCGTCCTTGGTGCGCACTTCCTCCCAATATTCCTGGGGGTCGTATTCGCCAATTCGGTCCAGATCGATTACCCCGGTATGGGGCTTGGCGCGATAGCCGACCAAATCGGTATCGGGCAGTTGCAGATCGACCGAAAAGCCAAGACCGTCCTGAATCACAGCAGGGCCGTCTACCAACGGCGATTCGGCGTGCAGGGCGGTCAGTTCGGCGTCAGACAAGACGGCCTGACCCTGACGGAAACGAATCTGGTTCAGACGCATACCGGGCCGGACCAGAACCGAAAACGAACGTGGACAGATCTCGGCATACAGCGGGCCCTTATAGCCCGCAGGAACGCGATCGAATTCTGTGCCACCATCGGTAATGGTACGGGTCAGAAGGTCAAGCCGCCCGGTCGAGCTTTTGGCATTGGCGACGGCGGTTATGTCGCGGGGCAGGGCAAGTGATTCCATCAGGGGCACCAGATAGACGCAGCCCTTTTCCAGAACAGCGCCGTCCGAGATGTCGATGCGGTGCATTTCGAACTCGGCCAACCGATCCGTAACGGTCCGTCCTTCGCCCGCGAGGAACGAGGCGCGTACCCGGTAGGCCACTGTTCCCAAACGCAAATCAAGGCTGGCTGGTTGAATTTGCGCTGGCAGGACATCGGGGTTGGCGGCAATCTCTCCGCGCGCGATCATTGCTTCGATTTGCTGGTTCGCGCAAACACCTGTCATCTCGATCCCCTCGTGTGCCAGAGCGGGATCTGGCCTTTGTGCCATAAACGTCGGTGTGATTTGGTCGGGCTAGCAGGACTCGAACCTGCGACCTTCCGTCCCCCAGACGGACGCGCTACCAGGCTGCGCCATAGCCCGACGTTGGGCCGTTCATAAAGATTTTCCCGGCAGGGGCAAGAGGAAAACACTGCCTTTTTTCCTAACCCGTCGCCTGTGTTTCAACACGATCCAGCCAGCGGCGCAGGTCTTTTGCAATTGGTGCAATCCGGCGCAGTAGTTCGTCGTCAAACTCGGCGCGCTTCCACGCCAGCGACGCGATCCCACCCATCAGGGGCGCAGTGTTCAGGTCTGGCTGTGGTTCTTGTTCTGACGCAGTCGCGGGAAGTGCGTCGGCCTGCACGCCTTCGTTCACCGGCTGCTCGGCCGGTTCGTCCAGATCCATAAGGATTTGTTCGGTGGCGGCAGCGGGTTTCGGTTCGAACGGCACCACTTTGCCCTGAACGGGTTCAATCAGGGCAGGGCCCGGTTCGTCTAGAGGCGGAGACAGTGCTGCGACATGTGCGACGCCTTGCTCGCGCAGGATGCGCTGCACACCTTTGATTGTGATCCCGTCCTCGTGAAGCAGTTTCTTGATGCCGCCCAGAAGACGCATGTCATTGGGGCGGTAATACCGACGCCCGCCCGCGCGTTTGACCGGTTTGACCTGAGTGAAGCGGCTTTCCCAGAAACGCAAAACATGGGCCTGAACACCAAGCCAATCCGCTACTTCACTGATCGTGCGAAACGCGTCGCGGGATTTGCTCATATCCGCGTGACCCTGGGGTTACTTGCGATTCCCGACGGCGACGCGATCTTTCATAAGATGCGACGGGCGAAAGGTCAGTACGCGGCGGGGCTGTATCGGAACCTCTTCGCCGGTTTTGGGGTTGCGTCCGACTCGCGCGGTCTTGTCGCGAACACTGAACGTACCGAAGGACGAGATCTTCACCTGCTCGCCACGCACCAGAGCGTCGGACATGTGGTTCAGAACGCTTTCGACCAGCTGCGCACTTTCGTTGCGCGAAAGCCCAACTTCGCGAAAGACGGCCTCGCTCAGATCCATTCGAGTCAGTGTATTGTCGCCCATGTCATTTCCCCTGTTGCTGTCAAAGCATATGGGTATGGCAAATTCGCTGTCAATATCAATGAATTGCAAGCAGCTGTGTAAGCTGGATTGCGCCGGTTACCAGCGCAGAACCACCGCGCCCCAGGCCAGACCGCCGCCAATTGCTTCGGTCACGATCAAGTCGCCGGGTTTGATCTGCCCGCGTTGTTTACCAACCGACAGTGCCAATGGGATGGATGCAGCCGAGGTGTTGCCGTGATCCTGAACGGTCACAACCACGTTTTTCATCGGCAGGCCCATCTTTTTGGCCGTGCCCTGAATGATGCGAATATTGGCCTGATGAGGAACAATCCAGTCGACGTCAGCACTGCTCAGCCCCGCGCGGCTCAGGGCTGTTTCAGCCGTTTTGGTAAGCTTTTCAACGGCATGTCGGAAAACCTGATTGCCCTGCATACGCAGATGCCCGGTGGATTGGGTCGAAACACCCCCATCGACATAAAGCAGGTCCTTGTAGCGCCCGTCCGAGTTCAGATCGGTTGCGAGTATGCCGCGATCCGCAGCGGTGCCTTCGCCATCCTGCGCTTCGAGTACCAAAGCGCCGGCACCATCCCCGAACAGAACACAGGTCGAGCGGTCGGTCCAGTCCATAATCCGGGAAAAGGTTTCGGCACCAATGACCAGCACGCGTTTGGCCTGACCGGACAAGATCAACGCATTTGCGTTGCTGAGAGCGAAAACGAATCCCGCGCAGACGGCCTGTACGTCGAAAGCAAACCCCTTGGTCATACCCAGCCGGGCCTGAACCATGGTCGCGGCAGAAGGAAAGGTCAGGTCCGCGGTCGAGGTCGCCACGACGATCGCGTCAATATCATCCGATGTCAGGCCCGCATCGGCCAGGGCAGCCTCGGCAGCTTTGGTGGCCAGGTCCGACGTCGTTTCGTCATCGGCAGCAAAATGGCGGCGTTCGATCCCCGACCGGGTTCTGATCCACTCATCCGTTGTGTCCAGCGTTTTCTCAAACTCGGAATTTGGAACAATACGTTCCGGCAAATAATGCCCGACACCTACTACAACTGAACGGCCTGCCATTTTTGGGGTACTGCCTTTTTTGTTATTTATCGGTCTGCGGCGCAGCTTGCGCGGCATCTTGTGCAAGCTGGGCCGTGGATGCAACCCGCGCAGCTAATTTTTCGGCAAAGCCGGACCGTGCCAGAGTAAAGGCCAGTTTGATCGCTGCCGACACTCCGGTCGCATCTGCCCCGCCATGGGATTTAATAACAGTCCCGTTCAGACCCAGAAACACGCCACCATTCACACGCCGCGGATCAATGCGCTTTTTCAGGCGCTGTAGTGACGTAATGGCCAGGACCGAAGCCAATCGCGACAACGGAGAGTATTTGAACGCCTCACGCAGAAGATCTCCGATCAGCCTGGCTGTGCCTTCGCCCGTTTTGATCGCAACATTGCCCGTAAACCCATCTGTAACAATGACATCTGCCTTGTCGCCGGGAATGTCGCTGCCTTCGACAAAGCCAACAAACTCGAAATTCGCCTGTTCGGCGTATTCCGAAATCATGGCATGCGCTTCTTTCAGTTCGGCCCGGCCCTTATGCTCTTCGGTGCCAACGTTCAGCAACCCGATCCGGGGGCGGTTCAGGGCCATGCCGTTGCGCGCATAAGACGCGCCCATCAGGGCGAATTGCAGCAAATCCTTGGCGTCGGCGCGCACATCGGCGCCCACGTCCAGCATTACATTGAACCCCTGCGGGTTGCGCGAAGGCCACAGGATCGCGATTGCGGGGCGGTTCACGCCCGGCAATTTGCGCAGACGCATCATCGAAAGGGCCATAAGGGCACCGGTGTTCCCGCAGGACACCGCGCCATGGGCTTCACCCTGACGAACCGCTTCCAGCGCGGACCACATCGAGGTCTGCTTGCCGTTGCGCACGACCTGGCTGGGCTTGTCTTCCATCGTAACAACGTCGGGGCAATCACGAAAAACGACGCGCCCTTCAAGGACACGTCGTTTGGCAACCAGCTTGCGCAATACCTGTTCGGGCCCGTGCAGCAGGAACCCGATATTCGGGTTCTTGCCAGCCGATTTTGCCAGACCTGCAACGACGACAGCGGGACCTGCGTCCCCTCCCATTGCGTCAACCGAGATGGTGATCCGTCCGGCGTGCGTGGGCTGATCGTTCATGCCTTGGCCTGCGCTCAATCAGGCTTAGGCTGCGTCTTCGTCCAGATCGATTTCGTCGGCCTGTGCGACGACTTCGCGATCGTCATAGTGGCCGCAAGAGGCACAAACGTGGTGCGGGCGTTTCAGCTCGCCGCAGTTCGGGCATTCGTTCGGGTTTGCAGCAACCAGAGCGTCGTGTGCGCGGCGGTTGTTGCGACGCGACTTGGAAACTTTGTTCTGTTGGACGGCCATGGTCTCAACCTTTGTCTGACTGGGGGCCGCAGATTCGCTGCCGACCCGGGTTTCGTAGTTCGTTTATCGTGGTTTGACGCGCGTTTAGGCGACGGGCCCCGCAATGTCCAACCCAAAATCCGATGAGCGCGCGAAAATACTGCGATTCTCGGCATGTTCAAGCGATTTTTCTGACCGCCTGCTATGACAGGAAATCTGGCACCTGTCACTCGTCTTTTTTTAGCACATCGCGCAGACCTGCCAATCCTGCAAAGGGTTTGGCATCGTCATCCGTCATCGCCTGTTTGCCCGGTTCTGTGTAGGCAGCTTGGCCCAGTTCCGCGCCGTCTTTACGCGGATATTGTGGCAAAGCCAGAGACAGGGCCTCGACCATGACAAGGGCCGGATCAATTTCAGGCCCCAAAGGTTCAGATTCGTCATCTTCCTGGATTTCGAACTCTGGATCATCTGGGTCTGCCCAATCCGCAAGAAAAGTCCGGTGCACTGGTATGTCGATCCTTGTCGTCACCGGTTCCAGCGTCACTACGCAAGGTTGGATGACAGTTGCACCGAGTTTCCCGTTTAGAACCCAGTCCCGTTTGCCCTGCGCCCTCAGTTCGCCCGAAAAGCTGAGTTTGCGCAGCCCCAGCAGCCCAAGGTCTTGCCTGATCTGCTCGAGCGCGGTGGTTGCGGGGCGCAGATCGAACGGTGTCGGGGCGTTCTGCGGCAGGTCAGACACCCGAAATGATGTCGTGTTGCTCATTCGTGAGCCTTTCTATGTGTTGAACCGTGGCAGCGGTTTATGTAATCGGATAGAAGCCGAAGAAGGCCAAGGCAAGAGGGTGCAGATGTTGAAGGTAGTGAACCGGTTGAAACCAACTGCGAAATCGCTTGTGTTTGTTGCCTGTCTGGCTGCGACCGGGGCTTGTACGGCTATATTCAAGAATCACGGCTATGTGCCACCGGCCGAAGAACTGGCGGAAATCAAAGTAGGCGTAGACACGCGGGACAGTGTGCAAGAGGCTATCGGCGCGCCGGGCGCATCCGGCGTGGTTCGGGATTCGGGCTATTACTATGTCCGCTCTCGCGTGCGTCACTACGGTCCGAAACGGCCCGAGGTGGTATCCCGCGAACTGGTTGCCATCAGTTTTGATCAGCGCGGTGTCGTCAGAAACATCGAACGCTTTGGTCTTGAAGACGGGAATGTGATTGCTCTGGAGCGCCGCGTTACCGATTCCAACGTTCAGGACAAAGGCTTCCTGCGTCAGCTGCTAGGCAATATCGGCAACTTCAACCCGGCGAACATTCCGGGCGCCAACTAATTTGCGCCTAAACCTTGCGGTGGTCACAGGGCAGTCACATGTCTTGTGCTAATGGTGTCGTACCGACGCCTGAGGGTCGGCAACCGTGGAGGGCGCGACCGTGGCAACGGCAGTTTTGTTAAGCAAGGGGCGCTATCGCGCCAGACTGGCGCAGTCGCCCGAGGATATCAGAACAGCTCAGGCATTGCGGACCTTGGCTTTTGGCACAGAGCAACCGGACTGCGACGAGTTTGATGCACGCTGTAGCCATATCCTGGTCGAGGATATGCGCTCGGCAGAACGGCTGGTCTGCTGCTTTCGGATGCTGACCATGGATAGTGGCGGCGAGATCGGGCGAAGTTATTCGGCGCAGTTCTATGACCTGACCTCGCTCGAAGGCTTCAAAGGTCGGATGGTCGAAATGGGACGATTCTGTATCCATCCTGATCACAGCGACCCCGACATCCTGCGTGTCGCCTGGGGTGCAATGACGGCCTACGTTGATCGGAACAACGTCGAGATGCTGTTTGGATGTTCCTCTTTTGCCGGTACCGAAACAGAGCAGTATCTGGATGCGTTTGCGATGCTAAAACATCGCCATCTGGGCCCGAAACGTTGGTTGCCGCGCGTGAAGGCTCCGGATGTGTTTCGTTTTGCCGCGCGTTTGCGGCGCAGACCGGATTCTAAAAAGGCAATGCTGCGGATGCCGCCTTTGTTGCGGACCTATCTGATGATGGGCGGTTGGGTCAGCGATCATGCGGTGGTGGATCGCGACATGAACACGCTGCACGTTTTCACAGGGGTGGAAATCGGTGCGATCCCCCCGGCGCGCAAACGTCTGTTGCGGGCGGTGGCCGGGTAGATTGAGTATTTTTGAAAAGATGAAGACGGGGCGTTGACGCAATGTGTCAGCCGGTTTAGCTGGCGGGCATGGCGAGAATTCCTTTGTTGCAGATGTCCGGCATTTCCCTGACTTTCGGGGGTGACCCGGTGTTTTCCGAACTGGATCTGGTGGTTCAACCCGGTGATCGTGTTGCGCTGGTGGGGCGAAACGGGTCCGGAAAGTCCACGTTGATGAAAGTGATGGCCGGTCTGGTCGAGGCGGATCGGGGCGAGATTGTCGTGCCGCCCGGGAAATCCGTTGGCTATATGGAGCAAGATCCGACGATGGAAGGCTTTGCCACGTTGGGAGATTACGCATCCTGCGGGTTGGAGCCGGGAGAACTTTACAAAGTTGAACGGGCCGGTGAAGGGTTGAAGTTCGATCCTTCACGCGCGGTTGAGACCGCTTCGGGCGGAGAGCGGCGGCGGGCGGCACTGGCCAAGCTGATGGCCGAAGCACCGGATCTGATGTTGCTGGACGAGCCGACCAACCATCTGGATATCGAAGCCATCGCGTGGCTGGAACGCGAACTTGGCGCGAGCCGAGCGGCCTTTGTGCTGATCTCGCATGACCGAGCCTTTTTGAGGGCTCTGACGCGGGCAACGCTTTGGATTGACCGGGGGGCTGTTCGGCGACAGGAGCAGGGTTTTGAAGCCTTTGAGGCCTGGCGGGACAAGGTCTGGGAGGAAGAGGACCAGCAACGCCACAAGCTGAATCGCCTGATCAAATCTGAAGCGAAATGGGCGGTTGAGGGCATTAGCGCCCGACGCAAACGCAACCAAGGCCGGGTGCGGGCCTTGCAGGCGTTGAGAACTGAAAAGGCGGGGCAGATCAAACGTCAGGGTTCGGCTGCAATGGCGCTGGAGGCAGGGCCAAAATCGGGCCGCAAGGTCATTGAGGCCAAGGCGCTGGCCAAAGGATTTGGCGACAAGCAGATCGTTCGGAACTTTGATCTGCTGGTACAGCGCGGTGACCGGGTGGCCTTTGTCGGGCCGAACGGTGTTGGAAAAACAACGTTGCTGAAGATGCTGCTGGGGCAGGTGGAGCCGGACGCGGGCTCGGTATCTCAGGGGACGAACCTTGAAATCGCGGTATTCGATCAGAACCGCGCCCAACTAGACCCTGAGATGAGCCTGTGGGACAGTCTGACCGGCGATCCGGCTATGCGGGTGTCGGGCAAGGCCGATCAGGTGATGGTGGGCGGGCAGCCCAAACATGTTGTAGGGTATCTCAAGGAATTTCTATTTGACGAACGGCAGGCCCGAGCAGCCGTCAAGTCCCTGTCCGGTGGGGAAAAAGCCCGATTGCTTCTGGCCAAGCTGATGGCGAAACCCTCGAACCTATTGGTGCTGGACGAACCGACCAACGATCTGGATGTCGAGACGCTGGACCTGCTGCAAGAGCTTTTGGACGATTACGACGGCACCGTTCTGCTGGTTAGCCATGACCGGGATTTTCTGGACCGCGTGGCGACAACCACCATCGCGATGGAGGGTAACGGACAGGCGACAGTTTATGCTGGCGGTTGGTCGGATTACATCGCACAGCGCGGTGATGTGATCGAAAAAAGTGTAGAAAAAGCAAAGCTTTCAAAGCCAAAGGTCAAGCAGGAAGAAAAGCCGAAATCCGGCTTGTCCTTCTCGGAGAAGCACCGGCTGGAGAAACTGCCTGCCGAGATCGCGCGCCTAGAGGCCGAGATTGCCAAGCTGGAAGAGTTGATGTCCGATCCCGAGCTGTTCACGCGTGAGCCGGTGAAGTTCCAAAAAGCGACCGAGGCGTTGGTTGAGCGGCAGGAGAAACTCTCGGCCGCTGAAGAGGAATGGCTGACGCTCGAAGAGAAAGCTGAAAGCGTTTAGAGGGCCAGACGTCTTGCTGGATTACCTGCCACGGTTTCTCTGGCGGGGACATCTTTGGTGACGACGCTGCCTGCGCCGATTGTGGCGTAGTCGCCTATGGTTATGCCGGGCAACAGGATCGCTCCGCCGCCAATCCAAACCTGCCTGCCGATGTTGACGGGCAGGCCGACTTCCAGCCCTTGTGCCCGATCAGCAGGGTCCTTGGCATGATGCGCGCAGTAAATCTGAACATTGGGGCCGAACATCGTGTCGTCGCCAACCCGAACGGGGGCCGTGTCCAGAACAACGCATCCGGCATTGAAGAAAACCCGACTGCCCAGATGGATGTTCATTCCATAGGCGCAATGAAAAGGGGCTTCGAGAAAACAGTCCTCGCCGACATGGCCCAGCAGCGCGTGCAGTTCCGGGGCCATCGCGCCGCGTGTGTCGGGCGGACAGGTGTTGTGAGCGTGTACAGCCCGTCGTGCTCGCGCGCGCAGATCGTCCAACTCAGGATCGAGACAGCAATACCACTGCCCGGACTGCATTTTCTGGCGCTCCGACATGGAGCTGTCTTACCGCATCCGCAGAGCGCCGTCGATGCGGATGACCTCGCCGTTCAGGTAGCCCATTTCAACGATGAAACCGGCCAGTCGCCCGTATTCCTTGGGGTCACCCAGGCGGGCCGGGTTCGGGACGTCTGCGGCCAGTTGTTGTTGCACGTCTTCAGGAAGGCCCGCCAGCATCGGGGTCATAAAGATACCCGGCGCAATGGTCATGACGCGAATCCCGGTTGAGGCCAGGTCGCGGGCCATCGGCAGGGTCATGCCAACCACGCCGCCTTTAGAAGCTGCATATGCCGCCTGTCCCTTTTGGCCGTCGAATGCAGCAATAGATGCAGTGTTGATGATCACACCGCGCGCCCCGTCTGGTTCGGGTTCGTTCTTTGCCATCTCGGCCGCAGCCAGCCTTGAGACGTTAAATGTGCCGACAAGATTGATGTCGATCGTGCGCTGGAACGCGTCCAGCGGGTGTGGGCCATCCTTGCCGACCGTCTTGATTCCATAAGCGATACCGGCGCAGTTCACAGTCGCGGTAATCTTGCCCATCCTGTCCATACCGTGGCGCACGGCAGCTGCGACCGAGGATTCATCTGTTACATCCGTCGGCGCAAAATACCCGCCGATTTCGGAGGCGACTTGAGCGCCACGGTCCGCGTCACGGTCTAGAATAGTAACTTGTGCGCCCTGCGCGGCAAAGTGACGGGCGGTGGCTTCGCCCAGACCGGATGCGCCGCCGGTGACAAGAGCGGCTGTGGTGGACAGGTGCATCGGAACTCCTCCCTAGGATATGAACAACTGTTCAATAACTGCTTTGCAGGGGCTGTGTCCATATCTTTGAGCCCGAACGCCCAAAGGGGCGGCGCGGAATAGCCGCTGCCGGGTCAATACGCATCTTTAAGGCATCTTAATCCGCGCTTCACGAAAACGCGCCTGTTCGTGAACGAAGTAATCACAGCCATTGCGTGTTTTTTCGTCAGGAGGTTCCGATATGGTAAATAGTAAGAAACTAACACTGGGCGCTGTTCTGGCCGCGCCTGTCTTTGGGGTTGTGGTTGCCGGCAATGCTTTTGCAGCGCCGGAAACCTGTAATTGGCAAACGGCTCGAAGTCTTGCGAATGCAGGCGACTATGCCGGGCTTTGCGATTGTGTTCAGGTGACCCCAAGCTTTCTGGACAGACTTCAGAAGAGACCGGATTTTGAGACAACGCTGAGCATTACCGGGGCGCAATGCCCGGGTCTGGCCGCTTTGCTGGCAGACTTGCCAACGGCAAGCCTGTCCGGTCTGGCCGAGAATCGGGGTGAAAGCCGCGGTTCAGAACCCGGCGGGGCAGGGTTTGCGAATGCAGCTGGTCCTGACGGCCCCGGTGGTGGTGGAGAACCTGACAACGGCGGCGAAGAACCCGGCGGTGGCGGTGGGGAACCCGGCGATGGCGGTGTAGAACCCGGCGGCGGTGGCGGAGAACCCGGTGCTGGCGGTGGAGAGCCCGGCGGTGGCGATGGAGAACCTGGCGGTGGCGATGGAGAACCTGGCGGTGGCGGTGGAGAGCCCGGCGGTGGCAAAGGCAATGCCGGCGGCGGCAAAGGTGGCGATAAGGGTAACAATGGCAGCGGCAACGGCGGCGAGGGCAGCGGTCCGGGTCGCGGAAACAATGCCAATGACGATGAGGGCGAAAGCGACAGACCCGGTCGCGGTGGCGGAAAGGGACGTCAGTAGTCTCGTCCACCCCAATATAGATACGGCCACCCAATCGGGTGGCCGTTTTCTGTTTTGCTTTCCAAGGTGAAAGGGGCGTCAGCCCAGTTGCACCAATGCGTGGCGTTTCTTGCCTGCACTCAATTTGATCGGGGATGACAATGCGCCCGCGTCGATCATCAAACCCGCATCCGTCAGCGGAGCGTCGTCCAGTTTGGCCCCGTTTTCGGCAATCAGGCGCTTGGCCTCTTTGCCGGATTTGGCCAGGCCTGACTTGACAATGATCTGCACGATGGACATGCCGTCGCCCAGTTCATCCGCGCTGAGGGTCAGGGTGGGCAGATCGTCTCCAACCCCACCTTTTTCGAACACTTCACGGGCCGTGGCCTCGGCCGTTGCCGCAGCTTGCGCCCCGTGCAGAAGGGCTGTCACCTCATTGGCGAGGCGGATTTTGGCCTCATTGATCTCGGACCCGGCAAGCGCACCAAGACGGTCACATTCATCCACGGGCAATTCGGTATAGAGCTTCAGGAACCGCCCGACATCCGCATCGGTGGTGTTGCGCCAGAACTGCCAGAATTCATAGGGCGAGCGCATCTCGGCGTTCAGCCAGACCGCGCCATCCTGCGATTTGCCCATCTTCTTGCCGTCGCTGGTGGTCAGCAGGGGTGAGGTCAGGCCGTAGATTTCGTGATCCAGCACCCGGCGAGTCAGGTCGATACCGTTGACGATGTTGCCCCACTGGTCGCTACCGCCCATTTGCAGAACACAGCCATAGCGGCGGTTCAGCTCCAGAAAGTCATAGGCTTGCAGGATCATGTAGTTGAACTCGAGAAACGACAGCGATTGCTCGCGATCCAGCCGGGATTTCACCGATTCAAAGCTGAGCATCCGGTTGACCGAGAAATGCCGCCCGATGTCGCGCAGGAAATCGAGGTAGTTCAGATCATCCAGCCATTCGGCATTGTTCAACATCAGCGCCTTGTTTTCGGCATCAGTGTCGTAATCGATATAGGCCGCGAACACTTTCTTGATGCCCGCGATGTTTTCGTCAATCTGTTCGGGTCCCAGCAGGGGGCGTTCATCCGCGCGGAACGAGGGGTCGCCCACCTTGGTGGTGCCGCCACCCATAAGGGTGATCGGCTGGTGGCCGGTCTTCTGGAACCAGCGCAGCATCATGATCTGGATCAGGCTGCCCACATGCAACGACTTGGCCGTTGCATCAAAGCCGATATAGGCCGGCTTGCACCCGCTGATCAGCGCGTCGTCAAGGCCCTGATAATCGGTGCAGTCGGCGAGGAAGCCGCGCTCGATCATCGTGGCGATGAAATCCGATTTGGGGTGGTAGGTCATATCGTGCCCTCGGGGTTTGTGTTGCGGGGCACTGTATAGGCGGCGCTGCGGATGAGGAAAAGCCACCTTTTCACTCTAAAACCGCGTGCCGTGATATGCGCGCGCTACTTGATGGCCGGGGTGTTGATCATGAAACGCGACGTCGGAAAAAAACCGACGCCCCCAATCAGAAGGCTTGCCAAGGCGGCATAACAAAAGCACCTTGACCAAGCTGCAACCCAGAGGTGAAGTCCAGAACCCCGGGCACGGCGGAAACATTGCCAGATCAGGAGGCAGGCGTGGGCCAAACCATCAAGAAATACGGAATGGTTCGGGCATTGGGCGCAATGTCCGGTACGTCGCTGGACGGGGTGGACGCTGCGGTGGTGGAAACCGACGGGCATTCCATCGCTGGATTCGGGAAAAGCGGCTATCGCGCCTATACCGATGCCGAACGCGAAATTCTGCGGGCGGCTTTGGGGCAATGGCACGGTCCACAGGTCGACGCGGCGGCCGAGATGGTGACCTTTGCCCATGCCGAAGCGCTGTCCGAGTTCGAAGATGTAGACCTGATTGGCTTTCACGGCCAGACTTTGGCGCATGAACCGCGCGGGCGCGGGACATTGCAGGTGGGCGATGGTCTTGGGTTGGCGCAGGCGCTGGGGCGCCCGGTGGTCTGGGACTTCCGAAGCGATGACGTGGCTATGGGGGGCGAGGGCGCTCCGTTAGCACCGTTTTTTCACTTTGCCTGCGCCAAGTGGTTTGGCGCGGACCGCCCCTTGTGCTTTTTGAACCTGGGTGGTGTTGGCAACCTGACCTATGTGGACCCAAGCTTTGATGGTCCCGAGGCGCCGGGGGCGCTGCTTGCCTTTGATACGGGGCCGGCGAACGCGCCGGTCGATGACCTCATGCAAGCCCGGCTGGGGCAGCCGATGGACCGGGATGGTGCGGTTGCGCGCAATGGCACCGTCGAAATGGGCGCGCTGGAGCTGTTTCTGGCTGAGCCTTTCTTCGCACGTATGCCGCCCAAGTCGCTAGACCGGAACGATTTCTCTGAGATGATCGACCTAGTGAAAGAACTGGGTGATGCTGACGCGGTGGCAACCCTAACCGGGATGTGCGCAGCGGGTGTGGTGCAGGGGATGGAACATTGTCCGCAGCCGCCGTCTTGCGTGCTGGTTACAGGCGGTGGACGGCGCAATCCGGTGTTGATGGAGATGCTGCGCGTATCCCTCGACTGCCCGGTCGAACCGGTCGAGGCGGTGGGGCTGGACGGCGACATGCTCGAGGCGCAGGCCTTTGCCTATCTGGCTGTGCGCGTGGCGCGGGGATTGCCAACCTCGTGCCCCGGAACAACCGGGGTGAAAGCGCTGGTGGGTGGCGGCATGGTCAGTTCAGTGAACGTTCAACCGGTGGGTTGAGGCTGCATACAGGTATCGGCTAACGTGTTATCGACACACAGGCTTGCCACTGCGACGGGCTGTGTCGAAGTGAAAATGCCCTTTGTGATACCGGTCAGCGTCAGGGCCAAGAACAGTTCCGAACAGGCCACAGGCTCCGCTGTGCAACTCTTGCAACACGACGCTTTGATCGGTGTCGCTCCATCCGTCCTGAACGGTGATCTGCGTTCCGTCCTGCAACACGAAGGTCGAGATATCGATGGCCCGACCCCGCGCATGTTCGGAAATGCGCGCATAGGGCTGGTTGTTCTGCGTCTTGCAGGCATAGTGGCCAACAACCCGCATACCCTTGAGCCCACCCCCCAGATCGGCAAAGGCGGGTTTGGCGACGTTTTCTATCCATGTTTTCAGCGTGACGGCTGTCTGACAGTCCATCAGCGAGAACTGGCTGAGTGCAATGTCCGAAATTTTGTAAATTCGGACCGGGTCGGCGATGCCGCAACCTTGCGCTTTTCCAGCCAAAGACGTGCGGGTTTCGCCCAAGATGGTCCAGTCACCACAGACCGCGCCGCGGTCGCGCATACGCTGACGACCCACTTCAAACTGGCGAAACTTGCAAGGGCGCAGGGCCGGGCGTTTCGAGGTCAGCACCGCAGGTTCGACAGTCCCGGCAGGTTCGATATGTTCGGTTGCGACTTCCTCCTGCAGATCGGGCAGTGCCAGTTCGGATGAAAGGCGGGATTCTGCACAGGCGGGCTCGGCGTTTGCAAGACAGGTACTTGCGAACAGAAGCAGAAGGACCAGAAAGATGCGTTTCACAATCACCCGATGCTCCGATACCTGCGGTTGCGTTGACAGAATGATAAATGGGTAACTTTCTGTAAACTCACCTTTTCAGACCATCCCCAGATCAGCTTATCCCCGAAGGATATCAAACCCGGGTTCTGCCAGTTGGAACCCATCGAACTGAAATCCGGGAGACACTGCACAGCTGACCAGCGTGTAATTACCGGTGCTGCGCGCGGCCTGCCAATGGCCGTTGGGAACAATCAGTTGCGGTGCGCCCCGAGACAAATCGGGCGACAGCACATGGTCAACCGCCGGACCCTTGTCGGTTGCGCTCAATGAAAGGATTAATGGCGCGCCCGCGTGGTAGAGCCAGATCTCGGTCGCGTCGACCCGGTGCCAGTGGCTGCTTTCCCCCGCTTGCAGCATGAAGTAGATGCAGGTGCCGGTCGGGCGGCCCTCGTTCTCGGCACGCCAGGTTTCCGCGTACCAGCCGCCCTCAGGGTGAGGTTGCAGGTTCAGGCGGTTGATGATCTCTTGTGCGGTCATGTGGCCCCCGTGTGTTTGGCGCAATTATGCACGGCAAGGTGTGATCCGCTATGGTATTCGTGCGCACGGGGAATATGTATGCCGCATGACACTGACCATTCCATTCGATAACTCATATGCCCGCCTGCCGGACGCGTTTTTTGCACGACAGAATCCGGTGCCTGTACGCGCGCCCAAGTTAATCGCGTTCAATGATGATCTGGCACGGCTGTTGCAGGTCCATCCGGGTGATGTGCAAGAGATGGCGGAAGCCTTTGCAGGTAATCGCATCCCCGATGGTGCGGACCCCATCGCGCAGCTTTATTCCGGGCATCAGTTTGGCCAGTACAATCCGCAGCTTGGGGACGGACGCGCGGTGCTGTTGGGCGAAACTGTCGGAACGGATGGCGTGCGGCGGGATGTTCAGCTGAAAGGCTCGGGCCCGACGCCGTTTTCACGTAGGGGCGACGGCAGGGCTTGGCTGGGTCCGGTTCTGCGCGAATACGTGGTGTCCGAGGCGATGCACGCGCTGGGCATTCCGACAACACGCGCGCTGGCGGCGGTAGAGACGGGTGAAACCGTGTTCCGGGAGGGTCCGATGCCCGGTGCGGTGCTAACCCGGGTTGCAACCAGCCATCTACGGGTAGGCACCTTTCAGGTCTTTGCAGCGCGGGGGCAGTTGGACAATCTGCGGCGCCTGACAGACTACGCAATCGCGCGCCACTATCCTGGGGCCGAAGGGCCAATGGGTCTGTTGCGGGCTGTGCGCGATGCGCAGGCACGCCTGATCGCTCAGTGGATGAGCGTGGGTTTCATCCATGGGGTCATGAATACCGACAATTGCTCGATCGCGGGTGAGACCATCGATTATGGCCCCTGTGCCTTCATGGATGTTTATCATCCCAATACGGTCTACAGCTCGATTGATCGGATGGGCCGTTATGCCTATGCCAACCAGCCAGATATAGCAGTGTGGAATCTGGCGCAGCTGGCAACCTCTCTGATTCAGCAGATGGACAACAAGGACGCCGCTGTTGAGCAGGCGACCGAGATCGTGCATGCCATGCCGGACCTGCTGCAACAGAACTGGTTGACCCGGTTCCGGGCAAAGATCGGGCTGACGACCGCTGAAGAAGGCGATCAGGCGCTGATCACCGATTTGCTAAAACGTATGGCCGAGGGGCAGGCTGATTTCACCAACACCTTCCGTGCGCTGGGCAAAGATACCGTGCGCGATCAGTTTGTCGATCCACAGGCCTTTGACAGTTGGGCAGAAGGCTGGCGTGCGCGTTTGGCGCGTGAGGCCTCGCCGCATGAAGTGATGACCGCAGCGAACCCTGCCTATATTCCGCGCAATCACCGTGTCGAGCAGATGATCCAATCAGCGGTGGCGGGGGATTACCAGCCGTTGCATCGGCTGAACGCTGTCCTCGCGCGGCCTTACGACGATCAGGCAGATGCGGAGGATCTCAAACGGCCCCCGGCTGATAACGAGGTCGTGCACGCCACGTTCTGCGGTACGTGACGGTCAAACATCTCTGGTAGTCTCTCGGTGCGGTACGGTTTCGCTGGGAGGGGTGAATGAATTTGCCCGTTCCAGATCGGTGTCGGATGCGCTGAAACTGCTGTATCTCCGTCCTGCCGCACCTGGATGATATGAGGGGAAACCCATCTGTTTCCGGCCACGCCACGTGCCGGGTTTTTAGGCGATATATTGTGCCGAGGCGACTTCCCCGGTCGCCGTTGTTGAGAAGTGAAACTGAAGGGTTGCGTCCGGCGACAGGCGTGGCACTTTGGGTCAAGCCCACTGGTCAGGTCTATATGCAGTCATCTTCCACCCTTCGCATCGCAAGCTATAACATTCAGAAATGCCTCGGGCTGGATCTCCGGCGCCAGCCGCAGCGCATTTTGCAGGTCATCGAACATATGCAGGCCAATATCGTTGTGTTGCAGGAGGCCGACAAACGTCTGCCGCCGCGGCCGGCGGCCCTGCCGCATTTCATGCTGGATGAAGCGGGGTGGCAGATCGTCGATCTGGGTGGTGCCGGCAGTCTGGGCTGGCATGGCAATGCAGTGATCTGGCGTGGCGAGGGCCTTTCGGTCCGGCGAACCGGGCATCACGAACTGCCCGGGCTTGAACCGCGCGGCGCGGTCCGTGTCGAGTTTGATACCCATATCGGGCCGTTGAGGGTGATGGGAATGCATCTGGGGCTGTTGCCTGCATCGCGACGTCAGCAGATCTCGCATATCAGGCGGTTTGATAAAGAGCTGGAGCAGATGCCGACTGTCTGGGCGGGGGATTTCAACGAATGGTCCCGACAGCCTGTTCTGGATCATCTGGCACCGGAAATGCGTTTTCTGCCCCCCAAGCCGAGTTTTCCCGCCGCGCAGCCGCTGGGCGCGCTGGATCGGATCGCGCTGGGCGCGGGCGTCAGGGCCACTGCGCATGGTGTCCATGACGCGCGCCCGGCACATATCGCATCGGATCATCTGCCGGTTTGGGCTGATTTGGCGCGCGTGGCTTAAGTTCACTGGAAAAGAAGAAATCCCTGTGGCGCAAATCGCACAGACATACTAAGACAGACACCCGAGCAATTCTGAGGGGCATCATGTCGGAAACGATTATTGGACGTTGTGAGGCCAAGGGTCTGCGCATGACCGGTCAAAGAAGGATCATCGCGCAGGTATTGGAACAAAGCGACGACCATCCGGATGTCGAAGAACTGTACGCGCGTGCTTCTGCCATCGACACAGGCATCTCGATTGCGACGGTGTATCGTACGGTCAAACTGTTCGAAGAGGCCGGAATTCTGGAACGTCTGGAGTTCGGCGATGGGCGGGCCCGTTACGAGGATGCCGAGCGTGATCACCACGATCACCTGATCGACATGCAGTCGGGGGAGGTTATCGAATTTGTCGACCCCGAGATCGAAGCCCTGCAGGAAAAGATCGCCGCCAAGCTTGGGTACAAGCTGAAAGGGCATCGGCTGGAACTGTATGGCGTGCCGCTCAAGCAGAAGTGATCCATCACAAATCACGAACGGCCCCAACACGTTAATTCATTGAATGTGTCGGGAATTGGCTTGCCAGATGCCGCTGGTTGCGGTTCATGTGCCCGCATACTGCACCCCAAGTACCCTTTTCCTACGGACGCGCGCATGAATAACGTAAACGGCATCCTTTTGCTGATCGGCTCGATGGCGGCCTTTTCTCTTGAGGATATGTTCATCAAGTTCCTGTCGGGCGCTGTGCCGACAGGTCAGATCATGGTGTGTCTGGGTGTGTTCTGCGGGCTTGTCTTTGCGGTGATGTCGGTGGTCACCCGCAAACGCATCTTCGATCCCGTGGCGTGGAAACTGCTGCCGATGGTACGTGCAGGGACAGAAGGATTCGGTGCCGTAACCTTTGTCACCGCGTTGTCGCTGATTGATCTGTCCACTGTCGCCGCCGTGTTTCAGGCCATGCCGCTTGCCGTGACCATGGGCGCGGCCCTGTTTCTGGGAGAGCAGGTCGGCTGGCGCCGCTGGAGCGCCATTGGTGTCGGCTTTATCGGTGTTCTGATGATCATTCGCCCCGGATTGGAAGGGTTTCAGCCAGACTCGCTGTTTGTCGTCCTGACCGTGTTTGCGATTGCGGCGCGTGATCTGATAACGCGCAAGCTGGATGCTCGGGTGGCCTCATCCGTTGTGGCGATGCAGGCGTATATCGCAGTGGCGCTGGCCGGGCTGCTGTTGATGGTCATTTCCGGAACACCCTTTGTGCCGGTGCAAAGCGGCCAGGCAGGGCCATATCTGGGCGCGATCGGTTTCGGCGTTTTGGGGTATTACGGCATCGTAACGGCCATGCGGGTTGGCGAGGCTTCGGCCATGATGCCATTCCGTTACACGCGTCTGGTGTTTTCGATCCTTGCCGGAATGTTTATGTTCGGTGAACGCCCTGACGCGCTGACAATGGCTGGGGCGAGCCTCATCATCGGATCTGGCCTGTATACCTTTATCCGCGAGCGACGTCTGGCGCGCAATCTGGTTCCGGCCTGATCCTGTTGGCGCAAACAGCAAACTGTTAGCCCTAAAGGTCGGTAAATATGCGTGTTAGCGATAACGGAACCGGTTTACTTTTGGCCGGTTGCTGCTATGACGCGTGCAACCGACTGCAGCCATAGGGACAGACCTCATGAGCACCATTATTGACATCCACGCGCGCGAAATTCTGGACAGCAGGGGCAACCCGACGGTCGAGGTCGACGTGATTCTGGAAGACGGCACCATGGGCCGCGCCGCCGTACCGTCCGGTGCGTCCACCGGCGCACATGAAGCCGTAGAAAAACGCGACGGCGACAAATCCCGCTATATGGGCAAAGGGGTTCTGGAAGCCGTGGCCGCCGTGAATGGTGAAATCGCCGAGGAACTGGTGGGCTTTGACGCGACAGAACAAGTGGCCATCGACCAGGCGATGATCGAACTGGACGGAACCAATAACAAAGGCCGTCTGGGCGCCAACGCCATTCTGGGTGTGTCGCTGGCCACCGCAAAGGCGGCAGCCGATTTCACGACGCAGCCCCTTTATCGTTACGTCGGTGGTACCTCAGCTCGCGTGCTGCCGGTACCGATGATGAACATCATCAATGGCGGCGAACACGCCGACAACCCGATCGACATTCAGGAATTCATGATCATGCCAACCTCGGCCGCGAATATTCGCGAGGCCGTGCGAATGGGGTCCGAAGTGTTCCATACGCTGAAGAAAGAACTGTCTTCCGCGGGTCTGGCCACGGGCGTGGGCGATGAGGGCGGTTTTGCCCCCAACATCGCCAGCACCCGCGAGGCGCTGGATTTCATCCTGAAATCCATCGAAAAGGCGGGCTACAAACCCGGCGAAGAAATCCACTTGGCCTTGGATTGCGCGGCGACCGAGTATTACAAGGATGGTAAATACGTTCTGGCGGGCGAGGGGATCACCCTGACATCCGAAGAAAACGCAGCCTATCTGGCGTCTCTGGTCAATGACTATCCAATCATCTCGATCGAAGACGGCATGTCCGAGGATGATTGGGACGGCTGGGAAACCCTGACCGACGCCATCGGCGACAAGGTGCAGCTCGTGGGCGACGACCTGTTTGTGACCAATCCGGCGCGCTTGGCCGAAGGGATCAAGCGCGGCTGCGCGAACTCGATGCTGGTTAAGGTGAACCAGATCGGATCGCTGACCGAAACCCTGCGCGCCGTCGATATGGCGCACCGTGCGCGTTATACCAACGTGATGTCGCACCGTTCGGGCGAGACCGAGGATGCCACTATTGCCGATCTGGCGGTGGCGACCAATTGCGGTCAGATCAAAACCGGCTCGCTGGCGCGGTCGGATCGGTTGGCCAAATACAACCAGTTGATCCGCATTGAGGAATCGCTGGGCGAGGTTGCGGAATACGCAGGCGCGTCGATCCTTCGCAAATAACGCGCTTGGTGCTAGGCTGGCCCCTGGTTTTAATCCGGGGGTCGCATTGTGCTGAACATCATCGAACCGGAAACGCCGGACCAGATTGAAGCGGTTCGGCGTTTGTGTTGGGATTACAGGGATTTCCTGCTGGCACTGGATGAAAGAACCGCCCAGATTGTGCAGGCTTTCTACCCAAGCGAAAAATACGCCCGCGTGATGGACAACATCGACGCGGAACACACACCGCCGACCGGTGGGATCAAACTGGCATTGCTGCATGGGGAACCGGTCGGCTGCGGTATGTTTCACACGTACGAACCCGGTGTAGCTGAAATCAAACGTGTATTTGTAACTGACGCAGCAAGGGGGACCGGAGCAGGCCGTGCCATCATGCTTTCGCTGATCGAAATGTGCCGAGATATTGGGTTCGACTATATTCGAATGGACACCGGCAAACCCCTGGAAGCGGCGACTCGGTTATACCTGTCTTTGGGCTTTCACTTGCGCGACGCCTATTACGAAACTCCTGAAATCGCACGCGACCACCTGCTTTTTTTTGAGATGCCGCTATTTGAGAATGGCACCCTCAGGCCAGAGAAAAGTTAAATTTTTCAGGGACATGTTCGTTTGCGGTTGAGGTGTTTGATAAAAAAAATGTGGCTTATCTATTCTTATGTGTGAACTTGTTACTTATCACGCCCGCACAGAATGCCGTAGTTTGTCTTCATTGCAGAAAGGAGACTACGATGTCTGTATCCAAATTCCTTCTGATAATCGTCACAGCGTCCATCACAGTATTGTCCGCCTGCGCGGGTCCGGGAACGTATCCGATAACCGGAGAAGAGGTTTCGTCGAATGACCCGGTTCAGCATATGAATCCGGCAAATATCTTCCGCGGCGAGTCGCGCTAAAGTACCTTGCTCATCAGCATATACCTGTCGCGTTGTCTAAACCCGGTACGCAGATAGAGCTTATGGGCAGATTCATTGTTTCGGTCGACTTCCAGATGAAGAGCCATCAGGCCTGCCCCGGCAAGAGCTTTGGGCAGATCCAAAAGAACCTCGGTGGCAATGCCGCGGCCCCGAACGGCGGGGCGTATATAGATTTCGTCCACGAAACCGTCCATGCCGCCAAACTCGACTGACCAGCCAAAGGTCAGGATGATATATCCCAAAGGCGCGCGCCCGGGCCCAATCAGATAGACACAGCCATGAGGGATACCATCCAGCATGGGGGCGAGGGCATTGCGTGTCTTGTCGGCGTCCTGTGTCAGCCCGGCCTCGGTATGAAAGGCGGTGACCAGCGTCATCAGGCGATCCAGATCGTCGGGACGCGCTAGGCGGAGGGCAGCGCTCATAATCTGGCCAGCCTTTCTGTCAGCAAGGTGAAAAAGCCGTCGGCGTCGATTTCCCCCATGAACAACGCATTTGGTGCGCGGTTGGTGACACCCCACCAATCCGCAACGGTCATGCCCAAGGTCAGGTCGGACCCTGTTTCAATCTCGACATTCACGCGGCGGCCCGAAAACAGCTCGGGGCGGATCAGATAGGCGGTGACGCAAGGGTCGTGCAGGGGAGCGCCCGCGCTGCCGTATTTCTCTTTGTCGAAGCGTTCAAAGAAATCCGTCATCTCGGCCACGGCATGCCCAACCTTGCTGTCCAATGCGCGGAACGCGTCGTTTCGCGGTTTGGTCACCAGCGCTTTGTGCGTGATATCCAATGGCATGACAACAATCGGTATTCCGGATTTAAAAACGATATCAGCAGCTTCTGGGTCGACATAGATGTTGAATTCAGCAGTGGGGGTGATGTTGCCGACTTCGAAATACGCCCCACCCATCAAGACGATTTCCTGCACGTGGTCGATGATATCGGGGGCCTTGCGAAACGCAGTCGCGACGTTTGTAAGCGGACCCAGTGGACAAAGGGTCACGGTCCCCGGCTCTTCAGCACGCAGGGTGTCGATGATGAAATCCACAGCGTGACCTTTGGCCAGGGGCATCTGCGGATCCGGCAGGACCGGGCCATCCAGCCCGGTTTTCCCGTGCACATGTTCTGCGGTGACAAGCGGACGGTTCAGCGGTTTGTCGCAGCCCGCATAAACCGGCACATCCGTACGTCCGGCCAATTCACAAACGATTCGGGCGTTCTTGGCTGTAAGGGCGAGCGGGACGTTACCCGCGACGGCCGTAATACCCAGAACCTCGATCTCGTCCGGGCTGGCCAGCGCCAGCAGGATGGCGACGGCGTCGTCCTGTCCGGGATCGGTGTCGATGATGATCTTGCGAGGGGGCATAGGCGTCTCCGGGGGTCGTGAAGGTGGGACACTCGCAAGTGTCGGATCGCTTGTCTACCCGTTTCTGGTTGCGGCCAGTGTATCCACCGGCGGGAGTTTGCCATTCGCGCGATGCTCTTCCGTTTTAACTTCGTCCCACAGCGCATCCATCTCGGCCAGATCGCTTTGCGAGGGGGTCTTGCCCCGTTCGGCCAGCCGGGCTTCGACCTTTTCAAAGCGACGGGTGAACTTGGCATTGGTGCGACGCAGGGCGGCTTCGGGTTCGATGCCAAGATGACGACCCAGATTGACCATCACGAACAGCAGATCGCCGAATTCGTCTTCCAGCGCGTCAGCATCCATTTGGTCACGCGCCTCTTCCAGTTCGGCGGCTTCTTCGGTGATCTTGGCCAGCACATGGCTTGCGTCAGGCCAGTCGAACCCCACCCGAGCGGCACGTTTTTGGAGCTTATGCGCGCGCAGCAGTGCGGGCAGGTTTGCGGCCACACCGTCCAGCGCACCTTTCTGTTCCTTGCCCGCCCGTTCGGCGGCTTTGATGGCCTCCCAATCTTTGATTTGCTGGTTAGCCGACTTGTCGCGGGATTCATCGCCAAACACATGCGGATGGCGGCTGACCATCTTGTCCGACATGGTGCGCACTACGTCCTGAAAGGTGAAATGTCCTGCTTCTTCTGCCATTTGGGCGTGAAACACGGATTGAAACAGTAAATCCCCCAGTTCGCCCTTAAGCTCGTCAAAGGCTTCGCGTTCGATGGCGTCCGCGACCTCATAGGCCTCTTCGATCGTATAGGGGGCGATGGTCGCGAAATCCTGTTCGATATCCCACGGGCAGCCGGATTGCGGATCGCGCAGGCGGCGCATGATTTCCAGCAGCCGTTCGATACCTGCATCGCTGTCATGGATCAGAGGATTTTCAGCCATTGCGAACCCTTTCATTCCGGTGTCAGATGCATCCATTCCGCAGTCCCGATCAGGAGTCCACCCCAGATGCCCGTCGTCAACCGAATTGCCGATTTCTCTGCCGACATGACCAGATGGCGCCAGTATCTGCATACCATCCCAGAGTTGGAATTCGAATGCCATGAAACTGCGGCCTTTGTGGCGGAACGTCTGCGTGAGTTCGGGGTCGATGAGTTGCATGAGGGGCTCGCAAAGACCGGGATGGTCGCGATCATAAACGGGCAGGGCGACGGGCCGACGATTGGCCTGCGCGCCGATATGGATGCGTTGCCAATTACCGAAGAAACAGGCGTTGACTACGCCTCTCAGAACCCCGGAAAGATGCATGCCTGCGGTCATGACGGGCATACCACGATGTTACTGGGCGCGGCCCGTTATCTGGCCGAGACGCGAAATTTCAGCGGTCGCGTGGCGCTGATCTTTCAACCCGCCGAGGAAGATGGCGGTGGTGCTGGCGTGATGGTCGAAGAAGGCATCATGGACCGTTTCGACATCTCGCAGGTCTACGCGCTGCACAACGCGCCGGGATTTGCCGAAGGGACATTCTATACCACGCCAGGGCCGATCATGGCGGCTGTCGATACGTTCGAAGTGCATATTCAGGGTGTCGGCGGCCACGGTGCGATGCCGCATGAAACCCGTGATCCGGTTATGGCGGCCTGTGGGATTGCGCAGGCCATTCAGACCATTGTCAGTCGCAACCACTATGCGCTGGATGATCTTGTCGTTTCGGTCACGCAAATTCACACAGGCACGGTCAACAACGTGATCCCGGATACGGCCTATATCAACGGCACCGTTCGAACATTCGATCCGAACGTGCAGCAGATGGTGATGCGACGCATGGCCGAGATTGTCGAGGGGCAGGCCAAATCCTATGGGGTCGAGGCGCGTTTGGAATACAATGTCGATTACCCTGCCACCATCAATGATGCCGAAAAGGCGGGTTTTGCGACCGAGGTGGCGCGAGAAATATCCGGAGATGACCGGGTCACCGGCAATACCGGGCGCGAGATGGGGGCCGAGGATTTCTCGTACATGCTGCAAAAGCGCCCCGGTGCTTATCTGTTCCTCGGGCAGGGTGAAGGCGCGGGGCTGCATCATCCGAAATACAACTTTAACGACGAAATCGCACCGGTGGGCGCGTCGTTTTTCGCGCGAATCGTGGAAAAAGCGCAGCCGTTGAGCTGATAAAGGTTCGGGAAAGGGACTACGGAAGACATGGCACTGGAAGACGCAAGAAACCAAGTGGATGAGGCATTCACCAATCCGGACCTCAAGGGGTTGTCTTATGAAAATACGTTCGGCGGCGCGACGTCTTTTCTTCGGCGGCTTTACACCAAGAACCTGAAGGGTGTGGACATCGCCGTAACCGGCGTGCCGTTTGATCAGGCGGTTACGAACCGGCCCGGCACGCGCCTTGGCCCTAGGGCGATCCGAGAGGCCAGTGCGCTTCAGTCGCCTGATGCGCCCTATGGCTGGCCCTTTGATGCGCTGAGTGAACTGGCGATCGTGGACTATGGCGATATGGCTTATGATTATGCCAATATACCGGCCTTTCCCGACACGCTGACCGACCACATCCGGACCATTCTGACCGCTGACGTAGCGTCGGTCGCGTTGGGTGGCGACCACTATATCAGCTTTCCGATCCTCAAGGCTTATGCCGAGAAATTCGGGCCAATGTCCCTGCTGCAATTCGATGCGCATACCGACACATGGGTCGATGACGATATGTCCCGCGTGGATCACGGGACAATGTTCTACAAGGCTGTAAAGTCGGGCATTGTCGATCCGAAACGCTCGGTCCAGGTGGGTATTCGCACGACGAATGAGGATACGCTGGGCGTGAACATCATCGATGCGCGTGAGGTTTATGAATCGGGACCTGCTGCCGTGGCGCAAAAGATCAAAGACATTCTTGGTGACAGCCCCGTTTACCTCAGCTTCGACATTGACGGTCTTGACCCGGCCTTTGCCCCTGGTACGGGCACGCCGGTCTGGGGTGGGTTAAGCTCGATTCAGGCGCAAATCATCCTGCGCGACATTGCCGGGATCAATATCAAGGGCGGGGACGTGGTCGAAGTATCGCCGCCCTTTGACACCTCAGGTGCGACAGCGATTGCTGGGGCTCATGTGGCGACGCAGATCATTTGCCTGTTGGGGTGGAACAAGCTGGAAAAAGCAGAAGGGTAAACCCGCATGGGTTCACGTTAACCAACAGTTAGCCATGCTTAAGGTATGTGCTGGATCAAGTGACGAACAGGGACGGGACCATTACGCGCATGACCGAATTCAACCAACCAATTAGCGGGAATGATCTGGCTCGGTTTTCCGGGCCGAACACATTCATGCGCCTGCCGCAGGCCTCCTCGCTTGAGGGGCTGGATGTGGCGGTGCTGGGGGTGCCGATGGATATCGGCACGTCGTGGCGGTCGGGCACGCGCTTTGGCCCCAAGCAGATCCGCGGCGAAAGCGCGATGATCCGGCCCTATAACATGGCCACCAGAGCGGCCCCGTTCGACAGTTTGCAGATAGCCGATATTGGGGATCTGGCGATCAACACCTTCTCGCTGGCAGACAGCCTCAGGATCATCAAGGAAAGCTATGACGCCATATTGGCGAAAGGCGTGATCCCGGTGGCCATGGGGGGCGATCATTCGATCACCCTGCCGATCCTGCGAGCCATCAAGGCAAAACACGGACCCGTGGCGCTGGTGCATGTGGACGCCCATGCCGATGTGAATGACAAGATGTTCGGTGAGCGTGAAACCCACGGTACCGTCTTCCGCCGCGCCTATGAAGAGGGGTTGATTGTTCCCGACAAGACGTTCCAGATCGGCATTCGGGGCTCGGGCTATGCCGCCTCGGACTTCACCGAAGCCAAGGACTGGGGCTTCCGCCAGTTCCCGGCCTGGGAGCTGTGGCAGCAGAACCTGACCCAAATCGGATCGCAGGTTCGCAAGATCATCGGGGACCACCCGGTTTACATCTCGTATGACATCGACAGCCTTGATCCCGCGTTTGCTCCGGGCACCGGCACGCCGGAAATCGCAGGTCTGACGACACCGCAAGCGCTGCAACTGATCCATGCCCTGCATGGGGTAAACGTGGTGGGATGTGATCTGGTTGAGGTTTCACCCCCTTATGATCCATCGGGCAACACTGCACTGACAGCGGCCAACCTGATCTACGAGATGTTGTGTATCCTGCCGGGTGTGACGTCGCGGTAAGACGCGGTGGAATGTCTTGCCGCCGGTTTTGTTCCGCTTAGGGTTCACCAAAAAGGATAGAGCGGGATGAAAAAGGTGGCTTTGGGGGCAGTGATTGCGCTTGTGGTTGGGGCGGGCGGCTATGTCCGCCTGGCACCGTCCGACCCTACGCGGTGGCACGTCGCTTTTGTTGCAACCGAAAATCAGGATTTGCCCGGTGGTGTGGTGCGCGTTGTCGAAACCGGCTCCGACGGGTTGCAGCGTCTTGACGAGATTGCCCAAGCCACGTCGCGCACCACGGTTTTGGCAGGTTCGGTCAGTGAGGGTATGATCACCTATATCACCCGCACGAAATGGATCGGCTTTCCCGACTACACCACGGTTCAGCAGGATGGTGACACCCTGCGCATTCATGGGCGCCTGCGATTTGGCCGCAAGGATTTCGGGGTTAACAGGGCGCGAGTCGATGGGTGGTTGGCGCAGTTCTAGTCGTTGCTCAAACGGTCAGGACGCGCCGTCCAGATCCAAGGGGTCGACAGGCTCACTCTGTAAATTGGACGACAAACACCCCTCCTGAACCTCACGCCACATGGGAACGTTCAGGGACATCTGGCATTGCGCCGTGAACATGCGTCCGTCGACCTGAAGGCAGATCATCTCACCCAGTTCGATGCGAGACCCGGATGTGTCAGTGCAATAGCAATCCCGCGTCTTGCCATCAGGGCCGATGTAATCCGCGAATGCAGGCGTCGTTGTCAGCAGCAGAGTAATTAAAACCCGTTTCATGGCCCCAAGCTTAGCATGACGTTGCCCTTGACCAAAGCCCCCGGATGAGAGACACCGCCGGGATGATCCCCGAAGAACGTCTTGAACAGATCACCCAGCGTTTCCAGTACCTCGAGGCAGCCATGGCCGATGGCGCGTCGGGTGGTGACATAGCGGCGCTGGCCAAAGAATATTCCGACCTCAAGCCTGTCGTCGATCAGATCATGGCCTGGCGACAGCTGGTGGGAGATCTGGCCGAGGCGCAGGCGATGCTGACTGACCCGGACATGAAAGAGCTTGCCGAGGAGGAGATCCCCGAGTTGCAGGCCCGCATCCCCAAGGCGGAAAACGCGCTCCAACTGGCATTGTTGCCAAAGGACGCGGCGGATGCCCGTCCGGCGATGCTGGAAATCCGCCCCGGCACCGGCGGGGACGAGGCCGCTTTGTTCGCAAGCGACCTGTTGCGCATGTATCAGCGTTACGCCGAGGCGCGTGGCTGGAAATTCGAGATTATCGAAGAACAGGCCTCGGATCTGGGCGGCATCAAGGAAGTGGTCGCCCATATCAAAGGCGACAATGTCTTTGCGCGCCTGAAATACGAATCCGGCGTCCATCGGGTGCAACGCGTGCCCGAAACCGAAAGCGGCGGGCGCATTCACACTTCGGCGGCGACTGTGGCGGTTCTGCCCGAGGCCGAGGATGTAGACATCCAGATCGACGCCAATGATATCCGAATCGATACGATGCGAAGCTCGGGCGCGGGCGGACAGCACGTGAACACGACCGACTCGGCAGTGCGGATCACGCATCTTCCGACGGGATTGGTGGTGACGAGTTCCGAGAAGTCCCAGCATCGCAACCGCGAGATCGCCATGCAGGTTCTGAAGACGCGCTTATATGATCTGGAACGGCAGCGGATTGACAGCGAACGCTCGGCAGATCGCGCCAGTCAGGTGGGCTCGGGGGATCGCTCGGAACGCATTCGTACTTATAACTTCCCGCAGGGGCGCATGACCGACCATCGGATCAACCTGACGCTATATAAGCTGGATCAGGTGATGCAGGGCGATCTGGACGAGGTGATTGATGCGCTGACGGCAGACGATCAGGCCCGGCTGATGGCCGAGATGGCACAATGACGGGTCTGCAAACAGCGGCACAGGCCATGGTAGCAGCGACAGCGCGCCTGCGTGCGGCCGGTGTGGACGATCCGGCGCGCGACGCGCGTCTGTTGCTGGCCCACGCTGCACGGATTGAAGCCAGCCGGGTGACACTGATTGCCCCGGAAGAATTGCAGCCCGAAATCGCCGAGCGTTATGACCAGCTGATCTCCTTGCGTGCCGTTCGGGTTCCGGTGTCGCATCTGTTAGGTGAGCGGGAGTTTTATGGCCGCAGGTTTCGCGTCAGCCGGGATGTCCTTGATCCGCGCCCGGAAACAGAAACCCTTATCGAAGCGGCGTTGAGCGAACCATTTGATCATGTCCTCGACCTGGGGCTGGGCTCGGGGTGTATCCTGATAACCCTTCTGGCCGAACGCAGCAGTTCCACGGGCGTGGGTGTCGATCTGAGCGAAGCCGCCTGCCTGCAAGCCAGTGCCAATGCGGTTCAGCATCAGGTAGAGGCGCGGATTGAGATTCTTCGATCAAACTGGTTTGAAGACATTAATGGTCAATTCGACCTGATTGTTTCCAACCCTCCATATATCTCAGTGTCTGAGATGGAAGAGCTGTCGCCCGAAGTGCGCGAGCATGAGCCGCGCATGGCTCTGACGGATGAGGGGGATGGGTTGGGAGCGTATCGTCGGATCGCGGCTGCGACCCCGGATTTTCTGTTGCCGGGCGGGCGAATTCTTGTCGAAATCGGTCAGACGCAGGCGGCAAAAGTATCAGCCCTGTTCGACGCTGCCGGGTTGGTGGATGTTCGGATCATCCCTGATCTGGACGGTCGCGACCGCGTTGTTGGCGCAAGAATGCCGGATTGAGTGGCGGGTTTGCGGCAAAAAACGCCAACCCGAACAAAAAAGCTTGTGAAAACCCGAGATTCCTCTTGTCTGCGCCGTCAGGACATGTTTACTCAGGATTAGTCGGCGAGGTTGACGCTGTTGCAGCGCACCCCTGACGCCAAGCCCAAAAAGTCGACTTCCCGTCACGGCAAACGCCTTAGAGCAGTGCAAAACACGGGTTGAGCGACAGCGCATTGATAAGGCTGACGTAAAGTAAGATGAGATCTTCCAAACCCCGTTCGCGGGCCAAGAATAACCGCAATCGTCCTTCTGGCGGCAACGTCGTAAACCGGGTTTTTGACAGCTCGGGTCCCGAAGGCAAGGTTCGTGGCACGCCGCAGCAGATTATTGACAAGTACAACCAGTTGGCACGTGACGCTCAGCTGTCGAATGACCGCGTGGCAGCAGAAAACTTCCAGCAACACGCAGAACATTATCTGCGGATGCTGAGCGAAGCGCAGCGCGAAATGGATGCGCGCCGTGAAGAGCAGGAGCGCCAGAACCGCGAACGCCAGGCTGAGCGCGATCGTGAACGTGCCGAACGTCAGGAACGCGAAGCGACCCGTCAGGCTGATCCGGCCGAAGCACCGCAGCCTGATTTGATGGACTTGTCTCAGCAAGTTTCAGAGCCCGATAGCGGCTTGGTAGAAACACCGGAAAACAAAGAAACCCCGGTAGCTGAGGCACCGGAAGAGGCACCGCTCAAAGAAAAACCCGCGCGTAAACCGCGCACGCGGAAGCCCAAAGCTGCACCCGAGGCAAAAGAGGAAGCACCCGCCAACACCGGGGATGCTCCAGAGGCGGCTGAGTAAAGCTGACGGCCAATGAACCAAGCCCCGAGGTCAAACTCGGGGCTTTTTTGTTTGATCAGGTTTTCTTAACTTCGCGCGCCAAAGCGCAGAACGCTTCAAGCGGGATTTGTTCGGCACGGTCCGTGGGCTTGATACCAGCAGCCAGCAAACGGTCTTCGATATCCGGGGCAATGCCTTTGAGTGAGGCGCGCAGCATCTTGCGACGTTGGTTGAAGGCGGCGGCCACGATACGTGACAGGGTGGCGGCATCGGCAGGAAAGCGTGGTTCGGGCAGGGCGGTCAGGTGGACCACGGCGCTTGAAACCTTGGGCGGCGGGGTGAAGGCCCCGGGGGGAAGCGACATGGCGATACGAGCCTCTGCCCGCCATTGAGCGAGGATGGCAAGGCGTCCATAGGCCTTGCTGCCGGGTTGGGCGACGATACGCTCGGCCACTTCGCGTTGGAACATCAGCGTCAGGCTCTGCCAGAATGGGGGCCATTCGGGCGGTGTCAGCCAACGCACCAGCAGCTCGGTGCCGACATTGTAGGGCAGGTTGGCTGCGACGCGGATTGGCGGTGACAGGTATTCAAGCGGGTTTATTTCCAGGGCGTCGCCGTTGATCACCTCAAGCCGCCCCGGATACGCAGCCGCGATGTCGTTCAGGGCGGCAATGCACCGGGTGTCTTTTTCAACGGCCACGACCTTGCGCGCGCCTTCGGACAGCAGGCCCCGCGTCAACCCACCGGGACCGGGGCCGATTTCAAGCACATCGCATTCTGACAAATCGCCAGCCTGTCGGGCGATCTTAGCGGTCAGGTTCAGATCCAGCAGAAAGTTCTGCCCCAGCGATTTGCGCGCTGAAAGCTGGTGGGTTGCGATGACCTCGCGCAGAGGGGGAAGCGTGTCTATAGCGCTCATGATCGGAATACCTTGGCGCCTGTGAAAGGGGCTGCGCCCGAGATTTTTGTGCCTCCGGCGGGGATATTTTCAGCCAGGTGAAGGATCAAGAGCTTTTTACCATGCGCCGGGCAAGTTTCAGGGCTTCGATCAGGCTGGAGGGGGTGGCGATGCCTTTCCCCGCGATGTCCAGTGCTGTTCCGTGGTCGGGTGAGGTGCGGATGAAAGGCAAGCCAAGGGTGACATTCACGCCCCGGTCGAAATCCAGCGTCTTGATCGGGATCAGAGCCTGATCATGATACATGGCGATGGCGGCGTCATAGCGGGTGCGGGCAGCGGCGTGAAACAGAGTATCCGCAGGATGGGGGCCGGTGATGGTTGCGCCCTCTGGGTTCAGATCAGCCAGCATCGGAGCAATCCAGTCGAGTTCCTCTGTGCCCATCTTGCCGCCTTCACCTGCATGTGGGTTCAGACCTGCAACTGCGATGCGGGGATGTGTGAGCCCGAACTGATCACGCAAACCGCGTACAGTGATTTCAATCGTCTCGCGCAGAAGATCAGGGGTAAGTGCCGCGGGAACCTGTGACAATGGAATGTGAATTGTCGCGGGAACGACGCGCAACCTCTCGCTGGCCAGCATCATGACAACCCGACGGGTTCCGGAAAGGGCTGCCAGAAACTCGGTATGGCCAGGAAAGGTGAAGCCTGCGCCGTCGATCAGGGCTTTCTTGTTGATCGGTGCAGTGCAAAGCGCTGCGGCCTCACCGGTCTGTACCAGTTCGGCGCCGGTTTCGATGGCATCAACCACCGACGGCGCGTTGGCCGGGTTTGGCTGGCCGAATACGTTAGGGGCGGGAAAGTCCATCTGAAGAACGGGCAGGGCCCGATCACAGATTTCAGCGACCTGACTGGGATGTTCGATTTTGGCAACCGGAGTGCCTGCGGGCAGGTGGCTGGCGTCCCCGATATAGAAAAACGGGCAGGCATCGCGCAGTTCAGCCCACGCCTTGGCCGCGATTTCCGGGCCGATACCGGCCGGTTCGCCGCAGCTGAGCGCGACGGTGCGTGTCATTCCTGAGTAATGACAGCGTCAGCCCGCAGCTGTTCCACCAGACTGGCCGCAAAGGCCTGAAGACGTTGCTGCGCCAGCGCATTGGCGACATCGCCCCGAGAGGTGTCTTCGCCCAGATCCCGCGTGCGGTTGCACAGCATCAGGAACACAAGCGTCTGACCATTGTTGCGAGTCAGATTCGCCGATGCTTCGTTCCGGTCCAGCTTGGCCAATTCTACGGCAATATCACCGGGCACCTCGGAAGGCGCGGCTTCGACCCGGTCCAGAACTTCGGCGGGCTGATCCTTGGCAATGCCATAGAGATCATCACAAGTGTCGATTTCTTCTTTCAGCTTCGCGGCCCGCGAAAGGGTTTCGGCGCTGCGCCCGCCTGGCAGGTAATAGGCGGCATAATCCAACTTTGAAATGCGCGGAGCGCCGGTTGCGACTTCGCGCAAGCCACGCATCTGAAACAGGGCAACAGCGTTCGGCAAGGTGATCGGGTCGGTAATCTCACCGGTCTGAAGCCCCAGGATGACAGGTTGAAGCGCCGGGGGCAGGTTCGAGATATTCAACCAGTCCAGACGTCCACCCTGACCCCGTGTTGCGGCTGCGGAATACTGAGCCGCGGCGGCAGAAAAAGCGTCTTGCCCTTCCAGCCGCGAGATTTCTTCGGCCAACAGCTCGGTCTGGGCAACCGTTTGCGGGTTTACCGGGATGATGATTTCGGACAGCAGGACCTGCAATCCGCCACCGCCCGTCTGGCCCAGAGCGCGATCGATCTCATCCTCGGTCGGGCGGGCCTGCGACAGATAGCGCGAACTGATATAGTCGCGCCATGCCAGTTGATCGGCGACATAATCCCGGACCGTTTCCGGGTCGACGCCCGCGTCGCCGAGAAGTTTTAGGAATTGTTCGGATGACAATTGTCCGCGCGAGGCGAATTCGTCGATGCCCAGTTGAACGGCCTCGGGCGTCGCTTGCACGCCGGCGTCACGCATGACCTGCCTGCGCAGTTTTTCATCAATCAAGGCATCCCTGACGTCAGCTTCGCTACCACCGGGCAGGCCCAGAACATTCAGGAATTGCAAGCGCTGTTCAAGCTCATACCAGGTGACAATGTCCTGATTGACGCGGATCGCGGGTGAGAACAGGCTTTGCGCGCCGCCCTGAAGAGGCGCGATTGCAAAAACTGCGGCAACTAGTGCCGGTGTGACCGGCTTAAGCCAACCGGAACCGAGAAACCTGGAGAAACCTAATATCAACTGCATGTTCTCTTGTATGTCTTGCCACCGCCTTCAAGGGCGTACCCTGTCAGAGAAAGGGTAAAGCCGAATTCTGTCGAAGGCTCAATAGTGGATGTTGAAGTAAAGCGCCGACTTACGGACATGTTAACCTGAACACATTCGTTCTGGTAGGTCACGCCCAGACCCAGCCGGATCGGTTCCGACTCGGCCAGATCGTAGCGCGCCAGGGCATTTGTCAGCCAGTTCTGATCGACCTGGTAACGCCCGAGCAGCAGAATTTCCGAGATTTCTTCGGTGATGTTTTCCGCCGGGTCCGGTTCCTGCCAGATATAGCTGCCAGACAGGCCGGCATATTTGGATGCCCATGCGCCGCGCAGCTCGGCTTTGACAAAGCTGAAATCACCGTCGATCAAACCGCGCCCGGCAAGTGACCAGCCATTGGCCGTGCTGATCTGCCCGGCCACCAGCAAATCCGACGATGTGCCCTGCAACCCCGATGTCAGCGTGAAATTCGGATCGGCGTCAGCACGAAACACCTGACCCACGGTCGCCTGGGCCTGCCAGCCACCCGCGCTATACCGAGCCCAGTTCAGGCCAACCACGCCGGTGGCGCTGTTCTCGCGCTGATCTTCAGCCGGGAAACGCGACAGGGACAGAAGGTTGCCCTGATCGAATTCCTGAAAGGTACTTTCATCATTCGGTACATCGGTGTCCGACACATGTGTCCATCCAAACTGTGCGATCGGTTCGAGGAACTGAACTGCCCCCGACTCCTCGCGCCGTGTTATTGGATAACGGAGTGTCAAAGCCGCACGCGGTGTAGATCGGGTCACGTTGTCTGGATAGTTGCTGTCGTGGCGGACGTTGAAAGTGTCAACCGACGCCCCTAGCGTCGTATCGACCCGCAGCCCCGACGCGAACGTCCAGCTGCGCAACCATTCGGCGTCGAAGGTGGCCCGTGCAATATCCCGGCCAACAACATCTGTGTTGCTGGTTCGTTCGTGCGCGTGGCCGATGAAAGCCAGCCGAACCTCGCCACCCAGTGTGTTGGGAAAATAGCGTTTTTCATAGTTGAGATCGAAGACGCGGGACGGGATCTCGTCCTGATTTTCGCTGTCCCGCAGTGTTTTGTAATAGATCAGGCTGGTTTTGAACGCGCTGTCGCGCTTGATCCTCTCCAGCGCGATTTCACTGCGCAAACGGTCCAGATCCGGCAAGCCATAGTCGGCCAGGTAGGCATCGTCGGATGTGGTTTCCAGATTGAAGGTCAGACGAAAATCGTTCTTCAGATTGAACCAGCCGGTGGCAAAAAGGTAGCCGCGATCCTGATCGGGTTGCACATCATCCCGTGTATAAGCGCCTTCCACCTGAATGCGTCCGTTCACGAAAGCCTGACGATAGCGGTATCCCAGCGTTGTCGTCTTGGCTGAGACGTAAGGAGTAAGTGTCAGGTCCTTGTGATCGCCAAGTTTAAAGAAATAAGGGACCTGAACTCCAGTGCCCAATTGCGACGTGCTGCGGATCGAAGGAACCAGAAATCCGGTTGCCCTCTCTAGCGTTGGGTCGGGCAAGCGCAGATAGGGAAAGTAGAATACCGGATAATCCAGCACCCGAAGCTGAGCGCCTTCGAAATATAGTTGCCGTTCCAGTTGATCATGCGTGACTTTGCGCGCCCTGATCTGCCACAGAGGCGGCCTGCCGTCGGTGCAGACATGACAAGATGTGGCCGAAACCTTGCTGAATTGCGTATAGCGACCTGCGGTCCGTTTCGCCTGAACCGAGGCGATTTGTACCTGCTGTTCGAACACCATGCGTGCGCCGATCAGCAGTCCGTTCTGAATTCCGCTGTCCAGTTGCCCTGAATCCGCCAGTAGCGTGGTCTGGCCACCCTGATCGATACGAATGGGGCCTTCCAGTATCAGCTCGCCGGTCTCGCGGTCATAAGTGATGCGATGAGCGGACAATTTGGTGTCGCCCTGAAAGGCTTCGACATTGCCTTCTGCCACAAGTTTACGTTCAGGCGTGATGAAAACCTTGTCGGCCACCAGCAAGGCGGGCTCTTGCTGCGCTTGTGTGCCCTGTGGCTGTGGTTGACCTTGAGAGGTCTGTGCTGCAAGTCCCGCCGGGACGGACAAAGCGAGCGCACTGGTAAGCAACACGTGAATAATATGCCGCATCAGCCGTCCTCCGCATGCAGAAGCAGACCAAGAGACAACAGAATTGCGGCAAAGGGCGGTGCCCAGGCAGCGATATAGATGGGCAATTGTCCGTTTTCCCCGAGGATTTGCGCAAAATTGCGCACGAAATAGATGGCAAATCCAAGCAGGACGGCTGTCAGGACGGCGATCCCTGTGCCGCCGAACCGAACGTGGCGCATGGTGAACGCGGCCCCGATCAGAACCATCGAGATCAGAAACAAAGGCCGGGCAAGCTGAACTTGCAGCCAGACCTCATATTGTTTGGTCGAAAATCCCGCCTCGCGCAGGTCGCTGATCAACTGGGGCAGGTCATAAACCGAAACCGAATCCTGTTGTCCCAAAGTGTCCATGATCCGCTGTCGGGTCAGCGAGGTCGGCAGCTCCAGACGCTCGTGTACAACTGAATTGGATTCGGGGTTTTGCCCATCCTGCAAGGCCCAGGTTTTTGCCTGATACAGAACCCAGTTCCTATCTTCCAACTCGGCCCGGTTTGCAACGATCTGCTGGGTCGGTTTGCCATCCCGCCCAAAGGTGATGACGGTTACACCGTCCAGCCGCAGCTTGTCTTGGTTCGACGTTGACCGGGCGTGGATAACGGCCTGTCCGTTTTCGGCGGACTGGCGCAGCCACAGGCCCTCGCTGCTGATCGAAAGGGCCGAACTGCCGTTGTTTCGGTATGAATCCGACAGGCGGCGGAACTCTTCGGATGTGGCCGCTGCGATGGGGT
The DNA here is from genome assembly GCF_059613425.1 of Ruegeria sp. BHSA123. Lineage (NCBI taxonomy): Bacteria > Pseudomonadati > Pseudomonadota > Alphaproteobacteria > Rhodobacterales > Roseobacteraceae > Ruegeria > Ruegeria sp. BHSA123. The sequence goes on from NZ_JBXWSL010000007.1 coordinate 122,607, forward strand.
TCAACAATGCAACGGCCAGCGCGCCGATGATCAGCGACAACAAGACAGGTGCGACCAAAGCGCGGATGCCCGAGCGGCCAGTTGCACGGGTCACCACAAGTTCTGATGTGCGTGCCAGCCCGACGAACAAGGCGATGGTGGACAGGATAACCAGCAGAGGCAGCATTTCGCTGATGGCGGCTGGTGTATTCAGGAGCGTAAGGTGCAGCAACTGGGCAAATGACAGGTCGAAATCGTCAAAGCGGCGAATCTGTTCGATCAGATCGATGAGAATCATCAAGGTCAGGAAAATACCTCCGATGACCATGAAGCTTTGCAGGAACCGGCGAGCGAAATAACGGTCCAGGATCATAGGCACGACCCCGCAGTGCCTGTAGTGCGAGGCTTCGGGCCGATATCGCGCCTGCGCAATGCTGTGCGCGATGGCGTATGCCTGCCCTCTCGTACCACGTCTTTCTCCCCCGAGCCTGCCGGTCATTTTTTCGGGACCTTAATGCAATTGAAAGGCGGGGAAAACTGCTATCTGGTCAACGCGTGCCCTGCGGGCTAGGTCTTGGGGAACAGAATTCGAGGAGTGTACAATGAGCAGTCTGATACCGATCCGTTTTCAGGAGTTTGACCTGGAGGCTATGGCGCAGGCCGGAGGGCGCGTCGCCATCATCATTCCGGATGACGGTAAGATGGGCCCGGCAGCCCGCAAGGCGAACCGTCTGACAAAGGGCGGGTTGGCGCGGCTTGTTGAAAGCGAGAGTTTCAGAAAGTCCAAGACAGGTGATGTCATCTCGATGGCATGGCCCGCCGGAATGGCGGCTGAGGCGCTGGATGTTCTGGTTCTGCCACGTCGCCCCGAGGCCGCCGAAGCCCGCAAGGCAGGTGCGGCGCTGGCTAAGCTGGCAGGCGGCAAGGACATGCTGGTGATGGTGGGCAATCAGGCGCGGGCCGAGGATCTGGCACTGGGGATTGTTCTGCGCAGCTATGAATTCGAAGCGCATAAAACCAAGGAAAGCCAGAAGGCCGGTACAGTGACAATCAGCCACGCAAAGCCTGCAGAGATCGAGGCAGATTTTGCACCTCTCTATGCAATTGCTGATGGCGTTCGGATGACGCGCGATCTGACCAATGAACCGGCAAATGTTTTGACCACTACCGAATTCGCGGACCGTCTGGTTGAGATGCAGGAGCTGGGTCTTGAGGTCGAAGTGCTGGACGAAGACAAGCTGGCCGAGTTGGGAATGCGCACATTGCTAAGCGTCGGGCAGGGCTCGGACAGCCCTTCGAAAGTGGTGGTGATGCAGTGGAATGGCGGGGCCAAGGACGACGCGCCCCTGGCTTTGGTCGGAAAAGGCGTAGTGTTCGACACGGGTGGTATCTCGCTCAAACCAGCTGCTGGCATGGAAGAGATGACCATGGACATGGGCGGAGCCGGAGTTGTTGCGGGCACCATGCGCGCGCTGGCCAAGCGCAAGGCAAAAGCCAATGTCGTGGGGCTGGTTGGTCTGGTCGAGAATATGCCCTCGGGTAACGCCACCCGTCCGGGTGATGTGGTCAGGTCTATGAAAGGTGATACGGTCGAGATTATCAACACCGACGCCGAGGGCCGCCTGGTTCTGTGTGACGTGATGTGGTACGCGCAGGAACGGTTCAAGCCGGTCGGCATGATCGATCTGGCAACTTTGACCGGTGCGATCATTATCGGGTTGGGCCATGAGAATGCTGGTGTCTTTTCGAACAATGACACATTCTGCGATGCCTTCCTGAAATCAGCCAAGGCCGAGGATGAAGGCGCCTGGCGGATGCCATTGGGCGATGCCTATGACAAGTTGCTGAAATCGCGCATTGCCGACATGAAAAACGTGGGCGGTCGTCCCGCGGGTTCAGTCACCGCCGCGCAATTCCTGCAGCGTTTCGTGAAAGAGGAAACGCCGTGGATTCACCTGGATATTGCGGGCGTCGCCTCGGTGGCCGACGAGACATCTTACGCGCCCAAAGGCGCCACCGGCTGGGGTGTGCGCGCACTGAGCCGGTTTGTGCAGGACAATTTCGAGTAGGCATATGGGCGCTGTCTATTTCTACCACCTGACCCGCCAGCCGCTGGAGCACACCTTGCCTGCGCTGCTTGACAAGGCGCGGCAAGCCGGGTGGCGGATAGCCGTGCGGGGTACTGACACTGCACGGATGGACTGGCTGGATGAAAAACTGTGGCTGGGACCCGAGGACAGGTTCCTGCCCCATGGACGCGCAGGCGGTCCGTATGACGCGGACCAGCCGATCCTGCTGACCACCAGCGCCGTGGCGGGAAATGGCGCGACCTGTATCATGGCTGTGGATGGCGCGGTGGTCGAGGCGGAAGAAGTCGCCGCGCTGGAACGGGTTTGTATCCTGTTCGATGGCAATGACGACATGGCTGTACAACACGCGCGCGGGCAGTGGAAAGCGCTGACGGATGCCGGATGTTCCGCACAATACTGGTCGGAGGAGTCCGGGCGGTGGGAAAAAAAGGCCGAAGCCTGACCGGCCCGCAATTTTCAGGAGATACGACGATGCAGAAGAAGCCTTTGGGCCGTACCGGAATTATGGTGAGTGATCTGTGCCTTGGCACGATGACATTTGGCTCTCAAACATCTGAAAGGGATGCGCACCGGCAGATGGATATGGCGCTGGACGCGGGGATCAACTTTGTCGACGCGGCCGAAATGTACCCGGTGAACCCTGTCGCGAAGGAAACGATCGGGCGCACCGAAGAGATTTTGGGAAACTGGAATGCCGCCAATCCTACCCGCCGGGGTGATTATGTTCTGGCGACCAAGCATTCCGGCGCGGGGCTGTCCTTTGTCCGTGATGGTGCGCCGATCACCGCCCGCACCATACCCGAAGCGATTGAGGGGTCTTTGCGACGATTGCAGACCGGGTACATCGACCTCTATCAGTTCCACTGGCCCAATCGGGGCAGCTATATGTTTCGGCAGAATTGGGATTATGCGCCGTCTGGCGAAAACACAGACGAAGTGCTGAGCAACATGCAGGAATGCCTTGAGGCACTGCAGGCTCAGGTGGACAAGGGCAATATCCGTGCCTTTGGCCTGTCGAATGAAAGCGCTTGGGGAACCGCGCAATGGCTGCTGCTGGCCGAACAGATGGGGGCGCCGCGTGTGGCATCTGTGCAGAACGAATATTCATTGCTATGCCGCCATTTCGACACCGACCTGGGTGAGTTGAGTGTGCATGAAAATGTTGGGCTGATGGCGTTTTCCCCTTTGGCAGCAGGATTTTTAACCGGAAAGTACCAAAACGACTGCGTGCCCGACGGATCGCGTATGTCATTTGTGCCAGAGATGGGCGGCCGGAAATCCGGTCGTGTTTTCGAGGCGGTTGCAGCTTATCTGGACATCGCCGCGCGGCATGGTCTGGATCCGGTGCATATGGCGCTGGCGTGGTGCCGGACGCGCCCTTTCATGATGTCGGCTATCTTCGGGGCCACGACCGTCGCGCAGCTGGATCATATTCTGGCGGGCGTGGATCTTGAGTTACCCAAGGACGTGTTGGCCGAGATCGGCAGGGCGCATCGGGCGCACCCGATGCCGTTTTAGGGGCTCTGCCCCCGTCGCCTTTGGCGACGCCCCCGGGATATTTTTGGCCAGATGAAGGGGGATCCGGTCAGTGATGGGTGGGATGCGCGCGTTCGTGTCTCAGGTCGCGGGCCGATTGACCGTGGGCGGTGCGGAAAGCGCGGGCAAAGCTGGATTGTGAGGCGAAGCCGGTGGCGAGTGCCACATCCATCAATGGCATGTCGGTGTCGGTGACCAGACGGCGGGCCTCGGCCAGGCGCAGTTGCAGATAGTGGTCCTGCGGCGTGGTGTTCAGGCGGAGGCGGAACTGTTGTTGCAGCGTCCGTGGGCTGGTGCCCAGGCGGTCTGCGATAAAGGCCAGCGGCAGGGGATCATCCAGTGACGCCTGCATCATCGAGTTGGCCTTGGCCGTCAGCGCTGTGTGGCGATGTGGCGCGCCTGTGCGGCTTTGCGGTTTTCCGGGGTCCGGAGCGCCATCGTAAAGGAACAGGCCTGCAACGCGCGCGGCGAAACTTGCGCCGTGACGGGCGGCGATGATGTGCAGCATCATTTCTACAGCCGGAATTGCGCCACCCGAAGTCAGGCGGTTGCCGGAAACGGTGAAGCGATCAGTGCGCACATCAACTTCGGGAAACCGGGTGGCAAAATTTTCGAGGTCTTCCCAATGGGTTGTTGCCAGATGGCCATCCAGTAGCCCGGCCTCGGCCAGGAGCCACGGGCCGCCATCAATGCCTGCCATCGTTGCGCCTGTGCCCGCGATGCGCCGCAGACCAGCCAGCAGGCTGGGGGTGGCGTGGCGGGCCAGTTGGAAACCGGCGACCACGATCATCAGGTCGCAGGATTGCAACCGGGCCAGTGGGATACCGGGCACTTGCAACGCACTGGTAAGCACCGCGGGTTCTGGCGTCGCGGTCACATAGTCCCAGTCAAAGGCCGGGCGGTCCGCCAGACGGTTCGCGGCCCGCATCGGGTCCACCGCAGAGGCAAAGCTGAGCGTGTTGCATTCGTCCAGTACAAGCACCGCAGTTTTTAGGGCGCGGTGTTCCGGTTGCAGTATGTTTTTTGCGGATTTCATCAAGTTTGATTCGCATATTGCCAAGTGGGTTTCCCAAAGCTGCGCCAGAGTCGGGTCAGAACGCAAATCGGAATCCGGGGAAAAGCCTGGGGAAAACCCAAGGCAGAACCGGGTATAACTTGGGGAAAACACCATGCCTCTGGAAATGAACCGCGAAGTCTTCATTACCTGTGCCGTAACCGGCTCGGGCGGAACGCAGGACCGCAGTCCGCATGTGCCGCGGTCACCGCGGCAGATCGCCGACAGCGCGATTGCCGCCGCCAAGGCCGGGGCGGCAGTGGTTCACTGCCACGTGCGTGACCCTGAGACCGGCGTGCCAAGCCGCCGGCTGGATCTGTATCGCGAGGTAACGGACCGCATCCGCGACGCTGATGTGGACGTCGTATTGAATCTGACGGCCGGGATGGGCGGCGATATCGTGTTCGGCGGTGTTGAAAACCCGTTTCCAGTGGCCGCGGGCACGGACATGGTCGGAGCATCGGAACGCGTGGCGCATATTGCAGAATGTTTGCCCGAAATTTGCACCCTGGACTGCGGCACAATGAACTTTGCCGAGGCAGATTATGTTATGACGAATACGCCCGGGGCATTGCGCGCCATGGGCAAGATGATGACCGATCTGGGTGTCAAGCCCGAGATCGAAGCCTTTGACACTGGCCACCTGTGGTTTGCAAAGCAACTGGTGAAGGAAGGGATTCTGGCACCCAACGCTCTGGTCCAGCTGTGCATGGGGGTACCGTGGGGCGCGCCGGATGATCTGAATACCTTTATGGCGATGGTGAACAACGTGCCGGATGACTGGACCTTCAGCGCGTTTTCGCTGGGACGGAACGAGATGCCGTTTGTCGCGGCTTCGGTTCTGGCGGGCGGCAATGTGCGCGTTGGGCTTGAGGACAACCTGTGGCTGGATAAGGGCGTAATGGCCGAGAACTGGCAACTGGTGGAACGTGCAGGATCCATCATCGAGAATATGGGCGCGCGCGTGATCGGCCCCGACGAAGTCCGTGCGAAGCTGGGGCTGACCAAGCAGGCACCTGTTGCAAAATAATGGACACGCAGGTTTTTGGGGGCCAGCCCCCAAGCCCCCGGAGTATTTCTAAAAAGATGAAACATGAGCAGCCAGTAGGTGGGGAATCATGAAAACGGCGGCAATTATTGGGGGCGGAGTTATCGGCGGCGGATGGGCTGCGCGGTTCCTGCTCAATGGCTGGGATGTGCGGGTGTTTGACCCTGATCCCGAGGCGGAACGCAAGATTGGCGAGGTGTTGGACAACGCAAGACGGTCCTTGCCGGGGCTGAGTGACGTTCCGTTGCCAGCCGAGGGTGCGCTGAGCTTTCACAGCGACATGGCCGAAGCGGTTAAGGGTGCGCGTTGGATACAGGAGAGCGTGCCGGAGCGTCTGGATCTGAAACTGAAGGTTTACAAAGGCTTGCAGGAGGCTTGCGATCCGGGCGCGATCATTGGATCCTCGACAAGCGGGTTCAAGCCGTCCGAACTTCAGGACGGAGCGCTGCGCCCCGAGCAGATCGTGGTGACGCACCCCTTCAACCCGGTTTACCTGCTACCTTTGATCGAGCTTGTACCAACGGACAAGAACCCGCCCGAGATGATCAAACAGGCCCAGGACCTGTTGAAATCGCTTGGGTTCTTCCCGTTGCATGTCCGAAAAGAGATCGATGCGCATATCGCCGACCGGTTCCTGGAAGCTGTCTGGCGCGAGGCGCTTTGGCTGGTCAAGGATGGCATCGCGACAACCGAAGAAATTGACGAGGCCATCCGTATGGGTTTCGGCATCCGCTGGGCGCAGATGGGTCTGTTCGAAACCTACCGCGTGGCCGGGGGCGAGGCGGGGATGCGGCATTTCATGGCGCAGTTCGGGCCTGCCTTGAAATGGCCTTGGACCAAGTTGATGGATGTTCCCGAGTTCACTGACGAACTGGTCGATTTGATCGCCAATCAATCTGACGCACAATCCGGGATGCATTCGATCCGAGAGCTGGAGCGCATTCGCGATAACAACCTTGTCGGTATGATGCGGGCCCTCAAGGCGCAGAATTACGGCGCGGGTGCGGTGCTGAACCAACATGATGCACGGTTGAAACCCGGAGCGCTGCCGACGCTGGATCAAGCGGACCTGAGCCAGCCTATCCTGACCCTGTCGCGGGCTGTTCCTCTGGACTGGACGGATTACAACGGCCACATGAACGAAGCGAAATATCTGGAAGCCTTTGCCGCCGCCACCGATCGGTTCATGGAAATCATTGGATGCGATGCGGATTACATCGCCTCGGGTGGCAGCTATTTCACGGCGGAGAACCATATCCGTTATGTGGATGAAGCTCATGCTGGTGCCAAAATCGACGTGCGCACGCAGATGCTGTTGGGGCAGGGGAAGAAGCTGCACGTGTTCCACAGCATGTACGAGGGCGACAAGCTGCTGGCCACGGGCGAAAGTTTTCTGCTGCATGTCAGTCTGGAAACCCGTCGCCCCAGCCCGCCATCTGCTGAAATTGAGGTAGCTATGACGCGGGTTGCCGAGGCTCAGGCCGGGTTGCCTTACCCCGAAGGCGCAGGCGCGGCGATCAGGAAGCCTTCATGACGCGCCGGGTTCTGGTGACGGCTGGCGCGTCAGGCGTCGGCCGGGCCATGGCCGAGGCGTTTGACGCTGTTGGCTATGACGTCCGGGTCACGGATATCGATCAGGCGGCGTTGGATTCTTTGCCCGAACATTGGACCAGGCACCGAGCGGATGTTGCGGACGAGGCTGACATGCGCGCGGTATTTAACGCCATCAGGTCGACGGGCGGGTTGGATGTGCTCTGCGCCAATGCCGGTATTGCCGGCCCGACAAATGCTATTGAGGAAATTGATCTGGACGCGTGGCGTGCTTGTGTCGCGGTCAATCTGGACGGTGCTTTTCTGGCGGCAAAATATGCAGCGCCGCTGATGAAATCGGCGCGGGCGGGCAGTATAATTCTGACCTCGTCGACAGCCGGGCAGTATGGCTACCCGTTCCGTGCGCCCTATGCGTCGGCAAAATGGGCCGTCATTGGGTTGATGAAGACGCTGGCCATGGAGTTGGGGCCCTATGGCATTCGTGCCAATGCCATTTGTCCGGGCGCAGTTGAAGGCCCTCGGATGGAAGGCGTCCTGACCCGTGAAGCCGCAGCCAAGGGCATGACCCGTGACGAGGTCTATCTGGGCTATGCCTCTGGCACCTCAATGGGGCGCTTCGTCGAAGCGCAGGATGTCGCCAATATGGCAGTATTCCTTGCCTCGGATGCGGCACGTCTGGTTTCAGGTCAGGTGATCGCGGTGGATGGTCACACGGTCAACCCGGACCCGAAACTGTAACTCAGCCTTGGTTTGGACCACGGATCTGGCGGATGGTCCGACGGACCGCTTGCCAGTCCTGGGCCTCTTGCCGATTCCCGGCAGCTTCGCAGTCGCGCATTTTTTTCGCGGCTTCGGCCTCGGCTTGGTCTCCATGGGCGGCAAAAAGTGCACGTGCGTATTGAGCGGTTTGAATTGCGTCCATTCCTGTGCTCCTCCGTCTGTGTTCGGAATGCCTTATGGTTCGCGCCATAGTAAAATAGCACAGGTTGAGCGCTGCTGCATCACCCGTCGCGGGAAACCGCCGTTCTGAGGCAACGCAGGTGGTTTGGAAAATCCCGGGCGACCACTTCGGCCTCACGTACCAGCGTGTCGAAATGGCGTGAGAATGTCTCGATCCGATCCCGGTCGCGGAAGGCCATATAGTGACTTCCCGCGTAGAATACACAGAGTAGCGGGCCGAAAATCGTTACCGGTGCCGAATAAAGCCGTTTTGCGTCAAACAGATAGATGCGCATCCGCGGATAGAGCTGTTCGCACAGCGCCAACAGGTGATCGATCTGTTCCAGCCGAACCTCTGGGCTGAGATCTTGATAATACCCGGTGCCGTTTGCAAAGCTTTCGATTTCGAATAACGGCATGGCGATCTCATAGTCCGACTGGGCGCTGCGCATCCAAGTCAGACGATCCGCCGACGCGCCGATGGCTTGATCAGCGGTCCGGCCCAGATGCGGGGCGTATTCCCATTCCAGTATCGCACGCGTCTTGAGCATGTCGGGCAAGGTGGCCGGGACATAGCGGATTTTGTACCCGGCGGCCTCCTGATGCCACTCGAAGATACGTTCATCGACAAGGGCGCGGGGGGCCTCGGTAAAGGTCAGCGAGCTTGCCAGAAGCTCAGCCGCGCTTTCCGGCCTGTCGGAAAGGCTCAGCAACCAGTCGGCCGATACACCAAGCGCCGCTGCGCATCCGCCAACAACATGTGCGTTGGGCAACCGAGCACCATTATCTGTCAGCAATTGGGAAACGGTCGAGCGGTCAACGCCAATATAGCGCGCAAGGGCACTTTGGCTGACATGGCGCTCTTCCATCGCGCGGGCTAGGCGGAGACGAAACTGGGAGGCGCGATCGCGCTTGTCGATATTTCCCTGCATGTCATGATTTTTATCACTGTTGTTGAATTTTGTTAATCATATTCAGAATTTCCAATACTGGGGTCCGGATGTAACGCTTTTGAGTAAGAAAAAGGAACGGGGTTCGGAATGGAAACGCGGCGAAGATCAGTCGTGAAAGCAATCGTTTGGAATGCGATGGGGTTGGCGATCATGACAATGGTGGGCTTGTTGGCAACAGGCTCGGCCGCTGTAGGAGGGGCGCTGGCGTTGGTGAACACGGCCATCGGCCTGACGATGTACGTGATTTACGAAAGAATCTGGGCGAACATTTCGTGGGGACGAAATGGCTGATCCCACTGCACCCAAATCACCCGAATGGGGCACGTTATTCCTGATTGTCTTGTGTTATGCGGCATGGCTTGCCGGTTTGTTTTGGTTGGCGCTTGCATCCTTGTGGTTGGCAGTCCCGGCTCTGGGTGTCGTTGCGGCTCTGCATTCGTCACTGACGCATGAAGCCCTGCATGGGCACCCCTTTCGTGCCAAATGGCTGAACGAGACGTTGATGGCACTGCCGTTGACATTGGCCATTCCGTATAGCCGCTTTCGGGACCTGCATCTGGCGCATCATCAGGATGCCACCCTGACGGACCCTTATGACGACCCGGAATCGAATTATCTGGACCCGCATATCTGGTCGGGATTGCCGCGGCTGGCGCAGATGATCTTGAGCTTGAACAACACGCTGTTGGGGCGGATGGTGTTGGGTCCTGCTCTTGGTCAGGTTCTGTTTATGCGGGACGAATGGCGTGGATTTATGCGCGGGGACAAGGCGATCCTGCTAGGATGGGCTTTGCATTTGCCCGGTGCGGCGGCGGTGCTGTGGGTGGTTGCGCAATCGGCCATGCCGGCCTGGGCCTATCTGATCGCAGCCTATCTGGGGTTGTCGCTTTTGAAGATCCGCACGTTTCTTGAACATCGTGCACATGAAAAATCCCGCGCCCGCACGGTAATCATCGAAGATCGCGGACCTTTGGCTTTTCTTTTTCTGAACAATAACCTGCACGTCGTTCATCATATGAATCCGGCCGCTCCTTGGTATCGCCTACCTGCATTGTACCGGGACGGAAAGGACAGGTACTTGGCTTGCAATGAGGCTTATGTTTACCGGTCCTATACACAGATCTTCCGGCAGTATTTCGTTCGCGCAAAAGACCCTGTGCCACATCCTCTCTGGCCAAAGCCTTGATTTATCGACACAACGGGTGGCATGAGTCTCTGGATTCCTGTCACCATAGCCGCCGCCAGTTTTCAGACTGTGCGTTTCATGCTGCAAAAGTCCCTGGCCAGCGTGAAGCTGTCTGCTGCAGGTGCAACTTTTGCGCGGTTTGCCTATTCTATGCCATTGGCCGTTATCGGGCTATGTGTTGCGTTGCAGTTAACTGGGGCGAGTATGCCCCAGCTCAGCAGTTTGTTCTGGCTTTACGCGGTTATCGGCGGGACAGCGCAAATCCTTGCTACCATCTGCGTGGTGGCGCTGTTCAAACAACGCAATTTTGCCGTTGGAATTACCTTCAAGAAAACCGAAGTGATCCAGACCGCGATTGTTGGCTTTTTGGTCTTGGGGGACAGTGTATCGCGCGGCGCATTGATCGCGATCCTGTTGGGGTTGATGGCTGTGCTTTTGTTGTCAAAAACACCCGGAGGGGACGGACCCTGGTGGCGCCATCTGACCAATCGGGCTTCGCAATTGGGGCTTGGATCAGGTGTTTTGTTTGCGTTTTCCGCCGTCAGCTATCGTGGGGCTTCACTGCAACTGGGCGATATCGATGCGTGGTTCCGGGCGCTGGTAACACTGGCAGTGGTGGTGACATTCCAGTTTACCAGCATGGGGATATGGCTGCTGTGGCGCGACCGCGCAGAACTGCACGCAGTCTGGCAGACGCGGAATACCGGAGTGTTCGTCGGCCTGACCAGCCTCGGTGGCTCGTTTTGCTGGTTCTGGGCCTTCACCTTGCAGAATGCGGCTTACGTCAAAGCTCTGGGGCAGGTAGAGCTGATCTTTAGCCTCATGGCTTCGATCCTATTCTTCCGAGAAACGATCACCCGGCGCGAGATCGCCGGGATGATGTTGCTTGGGTTCTCGATTTTAGCGCTTGTGCTGGCAATCTAGCTGGCGCGACGCTCGTCAAAGCTAAGCGCGATGAAGCTGGGCAGGTGATCTCCCATGCCCACGACGGTCTGGCCGGTGCCTTCCTTGCGCCCACGACTGTGCCCCTTCGGCTCGCGATATTTTTTACCTTCTTTCATGCTTTCGGGGGCCTTAGCCTTTTTCTCGGGCTTCGGCTGTTCGGGCTTGGGCTCTTCCTGAACCGGGTTGTCTATGCGCGGGATGTCTTTCTGGATCAGCTTTTCGATCGCAACCAGTGCTTTTTCGTCGCGTCCCGAGCAGATTGTGATGGCCTTGCCTTCGCGCCCGGCGCGACCGGTGCGGCCAATGCGGTGCACATAATCCTCGGGGTGGCTGGGGACGTCGAAGTTGAACACATGGCTGACAGCCGGAACATCCAGACCGCGTGCCGCCACGTCTGAGGCGACCAGCAGGCGCAAGGACCCGTCACGGAATCCATCCAATGTTTTCATCCGCTGCGACTGGTCCAGATCGCCATGGATGGCGGCGGCGTCGTAACCGTATTTCTTCAGCGACTTGGCGCAGATGTCGACATCTGTCTTGCGGTTGCAGAAGATGATCGCGTTGGTGCATTTGTCACCTTCGGCATCGATCAGCGCGCGCAGAAGGCCGCGCTTGTTGCTGGCCTCGCGGTCACGGCGCCCACCTTTGAACATGACGACGCTCTGTTCAATGGTTTCGGATGCGGTGGCCTGCCGGGCCACTTCGATCCGGGCAGGGGCCGACAGGAACGTATCGGTGATCCGCTCGATCTCGGATGCCATTGTCGCCGAGAAGAACAGGGTCTGCCGGGTGAATGGTGTCAGTGAGAAGATGCGCTCGATATCGGGGATGAACCCCATATCCAGCATCCGGTCCGCCTCATCCACCACCATGATCTGAACACCGGTCAGCAACAGTTTGCCGCGCTCGAAATGATCCAGAAGACGGCCCGGCGTGGCGATCAGAACGTCGACGCCCCGGTCGATCAGGGCATCCTGTTCCTTGAAGCTGACGCCGCCGATCAACAGTGCTTTGGTCAGTTTCAGGTGCTTGGTGTAGGTGTCGAAGTTCTCCGCTACCTGCGCTGCCAGCTCACGCGTGGGGCATAAGACCAACGAACGTGGCATGCGTGCACGTGCGCGACCGCGGGCCAACAGTGTGATCATCGGCAGAACAAAGCTGGCGGTTTTGCCAGTACCAGTCTGGGCAATGCCCAAAACATCGCGCCCTTCCAATGCGGGTGGAATCGCACCTGCCTGGATCGGAGTTGGGGTTTCGTATCCGGCTTCCTCAATGGCTTTGAGGACCTTCGGGTTCAGGTTCAGTTCGTTAAATTTTGTCATGTAAGTCCGGTTTAATGCGGACACTTGACCTGGCCCGCGCGTATAAGATGTGCCGGGCCCGGATGGCCATGCCCGTGATGCGGCATATCGGCTTGGACGCGGACATAACAAATACGTGGGTCGGGGTCAAATGAAGACCGCAGAATCTTGGTTTGATTGAAACAGGTTCGAGTTTTGCGCAACAATTCAGCAGCTTCCGGGAAAGTGTTTCGCCAGTTTCCCGTCCAGATTCAATGCGCGGTGGCGGATCAGCCCATTCTGCTCCAGCCGGGCGCGGACTTCTGGGTCAGCGCCGCTCATCTCGTTGAAGAACGCGCGCAGCCCATCCTCGCCGTGTTCGCTTTCAATCCAGCTGAGCAATTCATTCTTGTTCAGCCCGCCCATCTCGCGAGGGGCATTCGGAGCCATACCAGCCTGATACGAGCCGCGATCCATGCGGAACGGATAGTGTGCGATCCAGTGATCCCAGTCCGGCGCGTGGCGGTGGCATAGATCGACCTGTGCAAGCTCGTAATTGCACGGCCGCAATTTCCCGTTCTGAAACAGGTTGTGGATACGAAAACTCAGACGTTTCAATCCCGTGCGCACAAACAACTTGCCCTGTACATGGCTGAGGAACCCGCCAAGGACGAAAGCCCCATAGTTGGGATAAAGCATCTCAATCAACTCTGTACGGGCCGGGCTTTGTGGCACATGAGCCTTGTACAGGTCTTCACCGCCTGCCAGCGCCTCGATTGGGCGGACACGGGCGGCGTGAACCTTGGCCGGGATATCGCGCAACACATCCGAGATTGGGGTCGGCGACCACAGAAACTCGTCAACATCGATATGGACCAGCCAATCCAGGTGCGTGTCGCGATAGGTGTATGTCGCGTTGACCGATTGGCGAACTTGGTGCTTTTCCGGTCGCGTGCGTTTTAGCTTTTGCCAATAGGCGTCATCGCAAACCTTTACGCAAACACCGGGATGTGCCTTCAGCGCCTCGAACGTGCGCTGGTTCGGCTCATCCAGATAGATATAGATGGTCTCGGCGCCCAGATCGAGGTGATGGGCCACGAACCGAAGGACATCTTCGGTCGGGCCCCTGACCATCGACACGACACCCCATGTGGTCATGTGCGCTGCGCGCGCACTTCGCGCATGCGTTTCAGGCGCCGAAAGATACCGCCGGGATCTCTGTTGAGCTCGGTCATCAAGTGATCGACCAGCGGCGCGATGGTGGTATCGCTTAGGGCCTTGGTCCAGACCGGAGCAATCAGATTGACATCCAGTCCGCCACTTCCAAGGGAAAACCCTTTCATCTGAAAGGGCAGCGGGACACTTCTCAAATTCTGGTGTTGAAACGGTGTTTCCGGGGTCAGCCCCGAAAAGCGCCTTTCGAACTCATATAGCTTCATCATGCCGAACAACATGCGCAAAGCGTGACCAACCTCGCGCTGAGTTGCAGTTTGACCGTGGTCCGCAAAGGTCTGAACCGACGAGACCAGCCATCGCAAATCAAGCGTGGACAGAAGGTGGTCCGACTGTTCGTCCCAAAGGCGACAAAACAGAAGCGGGGCGTGACGCGGGAAGGACCGCTTTCGCAAGTTCGAGATCAGCTGGGCATTCAGGAAGGCAAGTTCCGAGTTTCCGACAAATTCCCGCGCAATCTGAGCACGCTTGCGATCCCAACTTGTACTGGGCTTCGGCGGGGGCACAGTCGCACTTTCGGGCAATGTTCGACCGGCCAGTTCAATAAGGTCAATGTCAAGGTCAGGCAAAGAGGTGGTGCCGAACTGAAACGGGCTGCGCCGGTTTTCATACCTGTCCAGCATGTCTGGAAGACCGCCGGGGAAAGTCAGTTCATCCTTGTTCATGCGCGCAGAATTGCACAGGCTGACTCGGCTGTGCAATCAGTCAGTTGGATCACACCATCATCTCTTTGGTGGCGGTCAGATTCAGGGCGGGATAGTCCCGAACCACCCGGTCGATGTCCCATTGCAGCCGGGTCAGATAGACAATGTCGCCGTCATGGTCGTGCGCGATGTGCTGCTTGTTTGCATTCACAAACTTTTCGACCTCGGCCTTGTCACCGCTGACCCAGCGGGCCGAGGTGAACTGAGACGCCTCGAAACGCACAGGCAAGCCGTATTCCATCTCGATCCGGCTGGCGAGCACCTCGAATTGCAGCGCGCCGACGACACCCACGATAAAGCCTGACCCAATTGAAGGTTTGAACACCTTTGCCGCGCCTTCTTCGGCAAACTGCATCAGGGCCTTTTCCAGATGCTTGGCCTTCATCGGGTCACCCGCACGGACGCCTTGCAGCAGTTCCGGTGCGAAAGAGGGGATGCCGGTGACGCGCAGCGCCTCACCCTCGGTCAGCGTGTCACCGATGCGCAGCTGGCCGTGGTTGGGAATGCCGATGATATCCCCGGCCCAGGCCTCTTCAGCCAGTTCCCGGTCAGATGCCAGAAACAGCACCGGGTTTGAAATCGCCATCGGTTTCTTCGACCGCACATGGGTCAGTTTCATGCCGCGTTTGAAATGGCCTGATGCCATGCGGACAAATGCCACCCGGTCGCGATGCTTGGGGTCCATATTGGCCTGCACCTTGAAAACAAAGCCCGCGACCTTCTTTTCATTCGGAGAAATCTGGCGGGGTTCGGCTGATTGCACCTGCGGCTGTGGTCCATAAGCGCCGATGCCTTCCATCAGTTCCTTGACGCCGAACGAGTTGATGGCCGAGCCGAACCAGATCGGGGTCATATGCCCTTCAAGCACCGCCTGCGGGTTCAGCGCGGGCAGCAACTCGCGCGCCATCTCAACCTCTTCCAGCAGCTTTTCCAGCAGATGCGCAGGAACATGTTCCGACAGTTTCGGGTCATCAAGCCCGTTAATTTCAATGCTCTCAGCCACCTTGTTACGGTCAGCGCGGTCCATCAGCTCCAGCCGGTCACGCAGCATGTCGTAACAGCCGATAAAATCGCGACCCACGCCAATCGGCCACGCGGCGGGGGAGACGTCGATGGCCAGCATCTCTTGAATTTCGTCGATGATCTCGAACGTATCGCGGCTTTCTCGGTCCATCTTGTTACAAAATGTCAGGATCGGCAGATCGCGCAGGCGGCAGACCTCGAACAGCTTTTGCGTCTGGCTTTCGACACCCTTCGCGCCGTCGATCACCATCACGGCCGCATCCACGGCCGTCAGCGTGCGGTAGGTATCTTCCGAGAAATCGCTGTGGCCGGGCGTGTCCACCAGATTGAACCGGAAATTCCCGTAATCGAAGGACATTGCCGAGGCCGAGACCGAGATGCCGCGATCCTTCTCCATCTGCATGAAGTCCGAGCGTGTCCGCCGTGCCTCGCCCTTGGCGCGCACCTGACCAGCCATCTGAATGGCTCCCCCGTAAAGCAGGAACTTTTCCGTCAGCGTCGTCTTGCCCGCATCCGGGTGCGAGATGATGGCGAATGTCCGGCGACGGGCAATCTCGGGCGGCAGGGTAGGTTGGTTCGAGGTATCAAGCATGACCGCGCGTATAGGCGGGGAATCCTGCCAAAGCAAGACAAAGGGGCTGGTTCGAATCATAGGCTTGTGGCAATAAGAACATATAGTGAACAAATTGTGGAGAAGACCAATGGATTTGAAAGAGATTGCCAACGAGTTGGTGGCCGGCTGCCGCGAGGACCGCGCCAAGGAAAATCTTGAGAAATTGTATGCGTCAGACGCAGTTTCTGTTGAAGCGGTCGATTACTCAGGCATGGGGCGCGAAATACAGGGGCGTGATGCGATCCGAGGCAAGCATGAATGGTGGGAAGGCGCCCACGAGGTTTCGGGCGCTTCGGTCAGCGATCCGTTTGTACACGGCGAAGACCGTTTTGCGGTGATTTTTGAAGTGCAGGGCAAGGTAAAGGAAACCGGCGAATCCTTCGATATGCGTGAAGTGGGTGTCTATCACGTCGCAGATGGCAAGATCGTGCGGGAAGAGTTCTTCTACTGATCCCAAGCCATTTCTGGTCTTCCCTGTCTGGCCGATGCTAGACATGCGGCAATGACTGACAGGGAGGATCCGATGGATCTTGGTATAAAAGGAAAGCGCGCGCTGGTCTGTGCCAGTAGCAAAGGGCTGGGTTTGGGCTGTGCCGAGGCTTTGGCTGAGGCTGGCGTAAATCTTGTGATGAATGCGCGTGGTTCGGACGCTTTGGAGAGCGAGGCGGCACGCCTCAGGTCAGAGCATGGCGTCGAGGTACAAACAGTCGCTTGTGACGTGACGACTGCGGAAGGGCAGGCGAAGGTGATCGAAGCGGCGCAGGGCGTTGATATTCTTGTGACAAATGCCGGTGGACCGCTGCCGGGGTTATGGGCGGATTGGGAGCGTGATGATTTCATCAAGGCGCTGGATGCCAATATGTTGACCCCCATTGCGTTCATGAAAGCGCTGCTTCCCGGAATGATGGACAAAGGTTGGGGGCGGGTGGTGAACGTCACCTCACAATCCGTGCGCGCGCCAATTGCGGTGCTGGGGCTTTCGAATGCAGCCCGCACGGGTTTGACCGGATATGTCGCAGGAACTTCACGCCAGGTTGCACCGCATGGTGTGACCATCAACAACCTGCTGCCCGGCATTCACGCAACGGATCGTGCGGATGCGCTGGACAGCGGCGTGGCTTCCCAGCAAGGCATCTCGATCGAAGACGCACGCGCAAACCGTTCGGCAACCATTCCCGCGCGACGCTATGGAACGCGGCAGGAATTCGGGTCTGCCTGCGCGTTCCTGTGCTCTCAACATGCGGGGTTCATCGTTGGTCAGAACATTCTACTGGATGGTGGCGCAACCAATTTGACGATGTGACCATGGCACAAGGGTTTTCGTTGAAAGATCAGATGTTCAACGCTGAGAAAGTAAATTATCTCAGCGGTTTGTTTTCCAATTCTCATGCAGAATTTGATGCCCCGGCATTCCGATCTGCGGTCATGTCGCGATTGCTGGAGTTAGAGCTGAAGGATCGGATCATCTGGATCGCCACATGCCTGCAACAGGCGGTACCCGGTGATTTGCCTGCTGTTGCCCCGACGATCCTGCGTGCCTTGCCTGCACCTTTGGACCCAACGAAGAATGATGACGACTTTGGCGATTTCATCTTTGCGCCGGTCGGTGAGTGGGTGGCGACCATAGGACTTGAGCATACCGATCTGGCATTGGACATGATGGAGGAACTGACACAGAGGTTTTCCATGGAATGGGCAATCCGACCGTTCCTAAACCACGACCCGGACCGGGTATTGCGGCGGATGCAGGACTGGTGCTCTCATGACAGTTACCATGTGCGCAGGTTGGTCAGCGAAGGCACGCGCCCCCGATTGCCATGGGGGCAGGCGGTTGCATTGGGTTTGCAGGACCCGCTGCCGTTGCTGGACAATTTGCACATGGATGCGACGCGATATGTCACCCGGTCCGTATCCAATCACCTGAATGACATCACCAAGAAAGACCCGGATCTGGTATTGGATCGTCTGAAGGCGTGGCGCAACCAGGGTCATCAGACTCAGGACGAACTGGACTGGATGACGTCACACACCCTGCGCGGGCTTGTGAAAGCGGGGCATCCCGAAGCAATGAAGATGTTAGGCTATGACCCGGACGCGGACATCGAGGTCGCGGTCAACCTTAAATCGGAAGCTCGGATTGGTGACGCTCTGGCCTTTTCCGTCGCTTTGAAAGGGGTCGGAGAGCTGCCAGTTCTGGTTGACTATATCATTCATTTTCAAAGACCTGGCGGGAAAATCTCAGCCAAGGTGCACAAGTTGAAGCAGGCGGCTTTGAAGAACGGGAAACTGACGCTGGAAAAACGCCACAAGTTGAAGGGTGATGCCACAACGTTCAAGTTGGTTCCCGGCGCACACCTGCTGGAGGTTCAGGTAAATGGCAAAATTCGCGCAGGCGTGGACTTCGACCTGCTTGGGTAAAACCGCGCGGGACCGCTCACGCTTTCGTCAAAAACGCCTTCCCCGGATTGCGAACCCCCGGCGGCTGCATTAGCTCGGACATGACCATTTGCGAGGGAAAAGCGCGATGAAACATGAATCGGTGCAGAACTATTATGGTGAAGTCCTGCAAAGCAGTGCTGACTTGCAGACCAATGCGTGCTGCACGCCTGACGACATGCCCGACCATGTCAAAAAGATCCTTTCAAAGATTCATGACGACGTTCTGACTCGCTACTATGGCTGCGGTCTGATTGCCCCACTTGATCTTGAAGGCATGTCGATCCTTGATCTGGGGTGTGGGGCCGGGCGGGATGTATATGCCTTGTCCGCCATGGTCGGTGAGACGGGCCGGGTCGTGGGTGTCGACATGACGCCCGAACAACTGGACGTCGCCCGCGCGCATCAGGATTATCACGCCGAGGCGTTTGGATATGCCCGCAGCAATGTGGAATTCCATCATGGCTATATCGAAAAACTGGATGAGCTTGATCTGGAACCCGGATCGTTCGATATCATCGTCTCGAACTGTGTCATCAACCTGGCCACGGATAAGAATGCGGTTCTGCGCGACGCACACAGGTTGTTGAAAGAGGGCGGCGAGATGTATTTCTCGGATGTCTATGCCGACCGCCGTATTCCGCAGGCGATGGCCGAAGACGAAGTTCTTTATGGCGAGTGCCTGTCCGGCGCGCTTTATTGGAATGATTTCCTGTCAATGGTTCGAACGGCCGGTTTCGGCGACCCGCGCCGCGTGACACATCGTCCGCTGACGATCGAAAATCCCGTACTGGAAGAGCGTGTTGCGCCGTTGAAGTTCCTGTCCGCGACATACCGTCTGTTCAAACTACCTGCATTGGAACCGGCTTGTGAAGATTATGGGCAAGCCGTGATCTATAAGGGAACCGTGCCAAACGCACCGCATGAATTTGGTCTGGATGACCACCACGTTATAGAAGCCGGCAAGGTGTTTCCGGTTTGCGGCAATACCTGGATGATGCTGAAAGATACGCGATTTGCCCGTCATTTTGACTTTATCGGCGATTTTTCGACCCATTATGGTATTTTCGAAGGCTGTGGTGGCGAAAGCCCGTTTGAAGCCATGGGTGCATCTGTCGCTTCTGGCGGGTGTTGCTGATCCCTTGCACCTGAGGGGCGGGGTTGCTATCCCCGCTCAAGCCCGATGGATTTGATCGGGAAAGGTAACGGGGTCCATCGGTGACAGGTAACGCAATTCCACCGCGTCTGGAAATTCGCAACATTATCCGTCGGTTTGAAGGCCGGGTTGTTGTGGATGATGTTTCACTGACCGTTCAGGCAGGCAAGGTGACCTGTCTGCTGGGGCCGTCGGGCTGCGGGAAATCCACCACGTTGCGCATGATCGCCGGGGTCGAAATGCAGGACTCGGGTGAGATTTATGTTGATGGCAAGCTGATCTGCGACACCGTCTTCCGGGTGCCTCCGGAACGGCGCGAGATCGGTCTGATGTTTCAAGACTTTGCGCTGTTCCCGCATCTGAGTGTGGCTAAAAATGTGGCCTTTGGTCTGAAGGGCAGCAAGGACGAAAAACGCGCCCGGGTCGAGGAGTTGTTGCAGAAGGTCGACCTGATGCGATTCATCGATGGTTTTCCGCATCAACTATCGGGTGGCGAGCAACAACGCGTGGCGTTGGCGCGTGCCCTGGCGCCGCGCCCGCGCATCATGCTGATGGACGAGCCCTTTTCGGGCCTCGATAACCGTTTACGTGATGGTATCCGTGACGAAACGCTGGCCATTCTCAAGGAAGAAGATGCCGCTGTACTGCTGGTCACGCACGAGCCGGAAGAAGCGATGCGCATGGCCGACGAGATCGCCCTGATGCGGCGTGGCAAGATCGTGCAACAGGGCGCGCCCTATAACGTCTATACGCGTCCCGCGGATAAGGCGGCGGTGGCATTTTTCAGTGATGTCAACGTTTTGCGGGCGCAAGTGAATGGCGCATTGGCGGATACGCCCTTTGGTCAGTTCCTGGCACCGGGCATTCCGAATAGTACGGATGTCGAGATCGTCTTTCGCCCTCAGCACATCAAGCTGGACTTTGACCGCAACGGCAGGGGGCCATTGCCGACACCAACAGACGGTGTTGCGGCCCGTGGTGTCGTCGAACGCGCGCGATTTCTGGGAAATGAAAGCCTGGTAGAGTTTCGCATGGACTATGATGGCTCGATCCTCAGGGCTACGGTTCCAAACGTGTTTGTGCCCAGTCCGGGCCGGGTGATGTGGCTGACCATCCGCCGCGACAAGTGCTTCGTTTTCCCCGAAACAAGGCGCTGATCCATCGATTTCCACCCGAGTGGTGCGCGAAAACCTCAGATTGCGGGGCCGCGTCGCTTGCCGCAACGCAGGCCCGGGTCTATCAAGAGCCAAACGCGGGGGTAAATCGGGCACATGCGAATTCTTCTGACCAATGACGACGGGATCAATGCCCCGGGCTTGATCACGCTTGAGGCGATTGCAGCTGAACTGGCCGGACCGGATGGAGAGGTCTGGGTGGTCGCACCCGCGTTTGAACAGTCCGGGGTCGGACATTGCATCAGCTATACCCACCCGATGATGGTCGCCAAGCTGGGCGAGCGGCGCTTTGCAGCCGAAGGTTCACCTGCGGATTGTGTTTTGGCAGGGCTTCACGACGTTATGTTGGATACCCCTCCCGATCTGGTTCTATCGGGCGTGAACAGGGGCAATAACTCGGCTGAAAACACGTTGTATTCCGGTACGATCGGCGGCGCGATGGAAGCGGCATTGCAGGGCGTCCCAGCGATTGCCCTGTCGCAATATTTTGGCCCCCGCAACCTGGGCCTCGACGACCCGTTTGAGGCAGCCGCCCGGTATGGTGCAGATCTGGTGCGCCGGATTCTGGACGCAACTCCGGCAGAACAAGATGATTACCGGCTGTTCTACAACGTGAATTTCCCACCGGTTCCGGCAGACGATGTTCTGGGCACGCGGATTGCGGCGCAGGGGTTTCGGCGCGACACGCGTTTTTCGGTCGAACCGCACAGTTCGCCTTCGGGGCGACGGTTCCTGTGGATCAAGGGTGGCTATCAACACAATCCGACCGCACCCGGAACGGATGCGGCCGTCAATCTGGAAGGCTATATCTCGGTCACGCCGATGCGCGCTGACCTGACTGCGCATGACATGCTGGAGGCATTGAAGGCGGTCGAATGAGCGGACTGGACCCTGAAACCGTAATGCAATTCCTGTTTGCCCTGCGCAAACGGGGGGTCACGGATGCGCGCGTGCTGGCTGCGATGGAGCAGGTGGACCGCGGTCGCTTTGTCACCGGCCTGTTCGCAGGGCGCGCTTACGAGGACATGCCGTTGCCGATTTCCTGCGGTCAGACGATCAGTCAACCGTCGGTCGTAGGTCTGATGACGCAGGCCCTGAACGTTGGACCACGGGACACGGTGCTCGAGATTGGGACAGGTTCAGGTTATCAAGCGGCGATCCTGTCCAAACTGGCCCGCCGGGTCTATACAGTGGAACGCCACAGGCGGTTGGTGAGCGAAACAAGCAAGCTGTTTGCCGATCTGGGCCTGACGAATATCACTTCTATGTTGTCTGACGGGTCATTTGGCCTGCCGGAACAAGCCCCTTTTGACCGGATCATTGTCACAGCCGCAGCCGAGGATCCTCCGGGCCCGCTCTTGGCGCAGCTGAAAATCGGGGGTATTATGGTTCTACCCGTGGGCCAGTCGGACGCGGTGCAGCAGTTGATCAAAGTGACGCGCACCGAAAATGGTCTGGATTATGACGAATTAACGTCGGTCCGTTTCGTTCCCCTTCTGGAGGGGCTTGGAAAGGATGAGGCGTAATAGGCTTAAAGAATTGGTCGCCGGAACTCCGGGCAACAGGGGCAGGCGTTGAGGACAGAATTATGAAAGCAGTATCCAAATCAGCAATGCGCCGCTGTGCGACCGGGGTGGCCGCTCTGGCCATTTTGGCCGGGTGCGAGGGACCTCTGGATTATGACCTTCGTGGGCAGATCGGTGGATTTTCGACCACCAATGCAGCGCAATCCGCGACGGCATCCCGCCCGACACCGGACAGCCGGGGCGTCATTACCTATCCGAATTACCAGGTGGTCGTGGCGCGCCGCGGCGATACGGTGCGGGACGTGGCCGCGCGGGTTGGCCTGCCCGAGGGCGAGCTTTCGCGCTTCAACGGCCTTCAGACAACGGACACGCTGAGAGAGGGTGAGGTTCTTGCCCTGCCACGCACTGTCGGTGCTGGAAGCAGCGTGGACATCGCGTCGGTCGCCGGGTCTGCAATTGACCAAGTGCCGGCGTCGGGTTCGGTTCAGACCACAACCCTGGAGCCCGCGAAACCGGCATCAACGCCTGCGCCGATTTCAACTGGGCCGGAGCCGGTCAGGCACAAGGTCAAGCGGGGTGAGACGGCCTATACAATCTCGCGCCTCTACCAGGTGCCGGTTGAATCTCTGGCGGAATGGAACGGGTTGGGATCAGATTTTACCGTGCGTGAAGGTCAATACTTGTTGATTCCGGTCAAGAACCAGCCCGTGCCCCGGCAAAATGCGGCTAGTGCCGCGCCCGTTCCCGCCACGGAGGTGACGGAACCGGGACAGGGATCACCGACGCCGACGCCACCCAGCGCCACGCAGCCCTTGCCGGACGAGAAAGTTGAGCCGTTGGCCGAGGCCCCCGACGTGACCGCCGAAGCGCCAACCAATACGCGCACATCCGCGCTGTCCCTGCCGGTTGGCGGCACTATCATTCGCGGTTATGACAAGGGCAAGAATGAGGGCATCGACATCGCTGCCGCTCCGGGTACGTCGGTCACAGCTGCCGAAGCCGGTACGGTCGCGGCGATCACCGCGGACGCGGATCAGGTGCCGATCATTGTGGTCAAGCACAACAACGATCTTCTGACTGTCTACGCAAATGTCGACAAGATCACTGTCAAGAAAGGCGATAAGGTACGCCGTGGCCAGAAGCTGGCGCAACTGCGGGGCGGCGACGATGCCTATGTGCATTTCGAAGTCCGCAAAGGGTTCGAGTCCGTGGACCCGGAACCCTATCTGAAGTGAGGCTGGATGGCCCGTACCGGGCCTGCCTTCGGCGAGAGTATTTCTGAAAAGATGAAGCCTGTCAGGCGTACGGGTCATAGTCGCTCAGGCGTTTTCCGGGTTCGTCGGCGAAGATTTCCGGAAGGGGTGAAACTGCTTCGATCAGGTCGATGCGAAAGACACGAAATCCATTGCGCAGCTCGCACCAGGCGGTAAGGGTCCAGACCCGCCCCCAGTATTCCATTTGGAGCGGGCGGATGGTGCGTTCGGTCAAAACGCCGTCAATGCGGCGATAGGACAGGTGAAGTTTCTGACGTGATTTGATGGCTGCACGGATCGGGGCCATATGGGCAAGGCCCCTTGCGGCATCGGCAAATGGGTAGACCGCGAATTTCCAGCTATCCGCCTCGGCCACGACCTGCGTTGGTAAAACAGCGTCGATCTTGTCGGCAAGCGATTGTGCGGCAGCCTTCAGGTCAGTATCCGCGGCCTCGGCCACGATGGCCATGCCAAGATTCAGCGCCTCAAGCTCGGCTGTAGTCAGGTTCAACGGGGGCAGGGTGATCTGCTCGCGCACCATGTAGCCGACACCGCGCTCGCCCTCGACCGGAACGCCCGAGGCAACAAGCGTATCCATGTCGCGATAGATGGTGCGAACCGACACCTCAAGCCGGTCCGCAATGTCCTGCGCGCGGTGCAGTTTTCCGTCGCGCAGGATCTGGATGATATCGAACAGGCGGTCAGTGCGGCGCATGACACGCCGTTCTGACTGCGTTTAGGCAGTCATGTTCCATAGTACTTTCTCGTGTCGCATCTGGATGCTATCCGGATTGATGACCGCCATCATGCCTGCTGCACATTCCTGTTGAGGAAACTGTGCGGCTGCGTCCTGTGCCGCCTTCAAATCGGTCCAGACAACATAATCGGTCCAGCGACCATCTTCGCCCTGGCTAAGCTGCCGATGGGCAAATCCCGGCGCGCTGCGCACAAAGGCCTCAGAGGCCTGACTGAGTTTCACGAACTCTTCCGGCGTGGTGCCATTGGCCAGGGTGAAGGTGACGATTTCAGCAACGTGGGTCATTTAATTCTCCATTGACCTTGTTTCGATGCCAAATCCCTAACGGATAGCAACTGACATAAACCTGTCAGTTGAGAATTGCGACCCCTTAGATTTCACGCGATTGATACAATTTTCGCCGGCAAATCGGAGCAGATCCCTTTTGAGACCAGCGATCGAGGCGTAAAGACTGAGTCAGATCATGTTCCCGGCGCGCAAACGTGCCGACGAAAAAGGAGAAAAGACATGCTCAACAATATCGGCCTTCCTGGCCTGCTGCTTATCGCCGTTGTGGTTCTGGTTCTGTTCGGGCGCGGCAAGATCAGTTCGCTAATGGGCGAAGTTGGCAAAGGCATCACCGCGTTCAAGAAGGGCGTAAAGGACGGTTCGGAAGAGCTGGAAAAGGACGCTTCTGAGCTGGCCAAGGACGTCACACCTGAAACCGAGAAAGACAAGGCGTAAGCGCGGATGTTTGATCTGGGCTGGACCGAGCTTCTGGTCATCGGCATCGTTGCCCTGATCGTTGTGGGGCCAAAGGACCTGCCGGTGCTGTTCCGCAATGTCGGACGTTTTGTCGGCAAGGCGCGCGGAATGGCGCGCGAGTTCAGCAGCGCCATGAACGAGGCCGCCGATCAGGCTGGGGTGAACGAGATCAAGAAAGGTCTCAACGCTGCCGTGAACCCTGTGGGATCGGCCATGGACGGTGTCAAGCAAGCCGCGCAGGAGATGGCGAAAAGCATCGATCCCACAAAGTTCGACCCTGAAAGCGAAACGGGTAAACTGGCGGCCGAGCGGGCCGAGCAGGCCAAAAAGGTTCAGGCGTCAGCCGCCCGTGCCACCGCCGAGCGCAAAGCCAAGGATGCAGCCGATGCGCTGGCCAAGGCAGAAGAGGCCGAAGCCGCGCTGAATACTGAAAGCAAGACATGAGCAAAACCGACGAGATTGACGATTCTTCGGCCCCGTTGATCGAACATCTGGCCGAACTGCGCACACGGCTGATCCACAGCGTTGTGGCGTTTCTGATCGGTATGATCATCTGTTTTTCGGTGGCGACGCCGATCTTCAATTTCCTGACCAATCCCCTGTGTGACGTTCTGGCCGAGCGCGGGCAGGATTGTGGCCTGATCTTCATCTCGCCACAGGAAGGGTTTTTTGTTGCAATCAAGGTTTCCCTCTTGGGTGGGTTCATTCTGGCATTTCCCTATATCGGGATGCAGATGTGGCGCTTTGTGGCACCGGGCCTCTACAAGTCCGAGAAAAACGCGTTCCTGCCATTCATGCTTGCTTCGCCCTTTATGTTCCTTCTGGGCGCAAGCTTTGCCTTCTACGTTGTCACGCCTCTGGCCTATGACTTTTTCCTCGGGTTCCAGCAATTCGGGGCTGAGGGTGAAGCCGTGGCCGATGGGGTCAGCGCGGCACCGCTGAGTGTGGTGTTTCAAGGCTCAGCCCAGGAATATCTGAACCTGACGATCAAATTCATCGTTGCCTTTGGATTATGTTTCCAGTTGCCGGTTCTCCTGACCCTTATGGGGAAGGCAGGACTGGTCAGTGCCGAGGGGCTGGGCGCTGTTCGGAAATATGCGGTGGTCGGCATTCTGGTTCTGGCCGCAGTCGTCACACCACCGGATGTCATTACGCAGATCATTCTGTTTGTGGTGGTGTACGGTCTGTACGAGATTTCGATCTTCCTGGTCGCGCGAGTTGAAAAGAAACGCGAGGACCAGTTGCGCGCTGACGGTTACTACGATGATGAAGCGGAAGCGGATGATGACCTGATGCAGGAGT
Source organism: Ruegeria sp. BHSA123 (assembly GCF_059613425.1). NCBI lineage: Bacteria > Pseudomonadati > Pseudomonadota > Alphaproteobacteria > Rhodobacterales > Roseobacteraceae > Ruegeria > Ruegeria sp. BHSA123. Next base: position 149,090 of record NZ_JBXWSL010000007.1, read on the forward strand.
TCGAAGACGACAAGTAAGTCTGCCGACGAAACCAAAAGGGCGCGCCATCCAATGGCGCGCCTTTTTCATTGGAAACTCTTGTTGTGCCAATTGGAACGTGCTTTGAACCCCTCAAGACAAAACCGGAGGCCCACATGGACGACCAAGCCCTGAACCGTATCGCCGAGGCGTTGGAACGCATGGCACCGGCTCCTTTGGTGGCGCCTGATTTTGCTGTTGCTCAAGCATTTGTGTGGCATGTCGAACCGGAACGACTGGAACCTGTTACGCATGTCAACCGGGTCGATCTGGATCTTCTAGTCGGCATCAATCGCTCTCGCGACACGTTGATGGACAATACGCGCCGGTTTGCAGCAGGGTACAAGGCAAATAACGCGCTGCTCTGGGGCGCGCGGGGGATGGGCAAGTCGAGCCTTGTAAAGGCCGTGCACGGCTCACTGAGCGCTGATTACGCCGACCTTAAACTGGTCGAATTGCAGCGCGAGGATATGGGAACGGTGGCGCGGTTGCTGAACCATCTGCGCGCAGCGCCCTACAGGTTCATATTGTTTTGCGATGACCTGTCGTTCAGCCACGATGACCAGCATTATAAATCTCTCAAGGCTGTTCTGGATGGTGGTATTGAAGGCAGGCCAGAGAATGTGGTCTTCTATGCCACTTCAAACCGTCGCCATCTGATGCCGCGGGATATGATCGAAAACGAACGCTCCAGCGCCATCAATCCTTCCGAGGCGGTCGAAGAAAAAGTCTCGCTGTCGGATCGCTTCGGCCTGTGGCTTGGGTTCCATCCCTGTGATCAGGACGAGTATCTTGCGATGATCGACCGCTATTGCGCCGCCTATGGCGTTTCAGTTGATGCACAGACCCTGCGCGCCGAGGCAATTGAGTGGCAAGCCACGCGCGGTTCGCGCTCTGGCCGTGTCGCTTGGCAATTCTTCGTCGATCTGGCCGGGCGCAACGACGTGCATATCGTCTGATCCCGGCTTCACCTGGCTGCAAATATCCCCGCCAGAGGCATGGCCCGTCAGGGCCATTTCCTAAAGAAGTGCCAGAATCCGTGCAGCTTCATCCTTGGTGCTGTTCAGAACGCTCCGGTCTTCCCCGGGATGAAACCGCGCGCGGACGGCCGTAGGCATCGGCGCGGGTTCGACAACCGAAACCCGCGGACCGGTGCGTTCGGTCTCGACGGCCCAGCTGCGGGCCAGAGCCATCTGCGCGGCCTTGGTGGCACCGTAGATGCCATAAAACTTCTCGCCAGCCTTCGGATCGTCAAAAAACACCGCATGGCCATTCTCGCCCAGAAGGGGTGAGACATAGGGAATCAGAACCGAGGTCGCGTTTGCATTTGTGTTGATCGCCTTGGCCCATTCCTTGGGGTCAACAAAATGCACCGGCGTCAGTGCTGATGTGTGGATGGCTGTGTGCATCCACAGGTCGACCTTACCCCAACGGTCATGGATGCCACGACACAGGGTCGCCATGGCGTTTGGATCGGTGATGTCCATGGGGGCCAGAGTGGCTGACCCGCCCTTCGCCTTGATACGGTCGTCCAGCTCTTCCAGCCCGCCGGTGGTCCGGGCGACGGCGACGATATGGTATTCAGGTGCCAACGCTTCGGCCAGCGCAGCGCCCAACCCGCGAGAGGCCCCGGTGATAAGGGCGATTTTTGTCTGATCGGTCATGGCTGCGGTTTGAACCCCTGCGCGAGGGGCGTCAAGTCGCGATTAGCTGCCGGGAATGGCGATCCGCTTGGTCTGGCCGCTTTGTCGCAGCATGATTCCCTGTTCATCAATTGCAACTACCATGCCCGAGGCGACACGGCTTCCGGGTTCAACCTCTTTCACGCGGCCCGATGACAGGCGTACCAAGGCGTGCAGATCGGTTTTGGGCCCGAACACTCCCAGGACAGAAACGGAGTTCTTGTTTAACGCGCCCTGCTGCGTGGCCGCGCTTTTGACATTGGTGTTTGACATGGTCCGTGGCCCGGCGTGAGTTCCGAACCCCTTATTTGTGTGAGTGGTTGCCGCCCGATAACAAAACGATCAGGTAAGCAAAAGACCCTCACAGACACAACGCTTCACGACGTAGCGACCCTTTTGTTAGCCCTTGTGATCGTGCAAGATTCACCGCCGGGTTGTGGCAGATTTCCACTCATCGGCGGAACAGTTTAGATGCGAGCCATACTTAACAGGGCTGTCCTATCTGTATGTCGAACGGTTTGATTCGTTGTTTGAACAGAATCCAGGCGTGCCATAAATTGGTGGGGTCTTTCAGCCTGAGGCGAGTTTGGCCGCATTCCAGGACCCGCCCTGAACCTGCATATCCGCGCGTTTCTGGCTGACACGGCTGCTGTTTTCCAGACTGTCCAGGTAATCCGCGCTGACGCTGCCGGTAATGTAATTGCCGTCAAAGCAGGAGCAATCAAATCCTTGGATGTCCGGGTTGCCTTCCTGGGCGGCCCAGATCAGGTCCTCCAAATGCTGATAGAACAGCGCATCGGCGCCCAGCTCTTCACGGATCTCTTCGATCTCTTTGCCATTTGCGATCAGCTCGGCCTTGGTCGGCATGTCGATGCCATACACATTGGGGTATTTGACAGGCGGCGAGGCGCTGGCCACATAAACCTTCTTTGCCCCAGCGTCGCGGCACATCTGAACGATCTTTTTGATGGTGTTGCCCCGCACGATGGAATCGTCGATCAACAGAACGCTGTGACCTTCGAATTCCAGCGGAACGGCATTCAGCTTGCGGCGCACGGATTTCTGTCGCTCGGCCTGACCCGGCATGATGAAGGTACGCCCGACATAGCGGTTCTTCACCAACCCCTCGCGATAGGGGATGCCGGTGATTTTAGCCGCTTCCAGTGCCACGGGGCGGGCGCTGTCGGGTACGGGAATGATCCGGTCGATTTCCAGGCCCGAGTCCTGAATTTGTTTCGCCAGCGTCTGTCCCATGCGCATCTGGGTTTTATAAACCGAGACTCCGTCCAGCAGTGAATCCGGACGTGCCAGATACACATACTCGAAGATACAGGGCGTCAGCTTGCCTTCGACCGCCTGAAACTCGTGCATGTTGCCTTTCAGGTCGATCAGGATGGCCTCGCCCGGGCGCAGATCGCGCAGCTTCTCAAAACTGTTGATGCCAAAGGCCACGTCTTCCGAAGCAAAGGCATAATCGTCCCCCTGACCGTCGACATTGCGCTTTGCGACCGACAGGGGCCGAATGCCATATGGGTCGCGGAACGCCAGCATGCCAACACCAGCCACCAGACAGATTACCGAGTAGGCACCTTGAACCCGCTCCATCGTCATCTTCACACCGGCAAAGATGTTTCGGATCGGATCCGAATTGCCGTTCACCTTGATGGCGTCAGCCACTTTGTCGGCCAGCACGTTCAGCAGGATTTCCGAATCCGATGTGGTGCGCAGGTGGCGACTATATTTCCCGGTCACTTTCTCGCGCTGTTCCGCTGTGTTGGTGATGTTGCCGTTGTGAACAAGATAGATACCGTAGGGTGCGTTCACGAAGAAAGGTTGCGCTTCGGCCGCGCTGAGTGATCCGGCCGTGGGATAACGAACATGACCCATGCCGATATGACCCAGAAGGGTTTCGGCATCCTGGGCGTTGAACACGTCCTTGACCAAACCATTGGCTTTCTTTTCCCGGAAGAATTCGCCGTTGTAGGTCACGATCCCGGAGGCATCCTGACCCCGGTGCTGCAACATCAGCAACCCGTCATAGATCTCAGCAAAGACATCATGTGTCCGGCTTGCGATTCCTAAAATCCCACACATTCAAGGGGCTCCAACTTCTATGACGATTTCATTCGAGGATTGACCGCAGTTCGGCACCGGACTTTCTGCATCTTCAGCGCGGAAATGTTCGCTACGCAGGAACAAGACGCCGTTAGGGCGACCATCACTGCGATCAGCGCGCATTCATACAGAAAGTACAAGATCGGTGGCTCCGATTCCGTGGCGGGTTGGCCCCCACATAATGCCTATTGGCGTGGCTGTCATCAAAGGATCACATTAGCCAAATGCCGCAGGCCAAGTTTGCGCATGTCGACTTAGAAAAACGAAGATGGTGACATGCGCAAACATATGTGCTGTCATGCATTTGATTGCATACATAACTGCTAAATCTCAGCACCTCGGGGGGACCTGAATGTGGCAACATAAACCTCCTCACAAGAACCAGGAACGGATCAGGCAGCGGTGCCATCGGTGCAGGGGATTGGGGCGCGCGTCGTGCCAGATCTGTAACGGAGCAGGCGAGGTCGCCAAAAGCAGAGATATCTTTGGAAAACCGGTTTTCAGTCGATGTGACGGATGCTTTGGCTTGAAAACAATCCGCTGCACCGTGTGCGGTGGAGAGGGGTTTGTCTGATCTGCAACAAAAAAGCCCGGCAGCGCCGGGCTTTCATGAATTGGTGAACTGCCTATCAGCCGTTGGAAGGCGCAGTTGTTGCCGGTTCAGCGTTTCCTGCCGTGCAACTGGCGACCAGCTGTTCATACTGAGTCGTAACCCAGCCCAAAGCCGCCTCGGGGTTTTGTTCCTCAATCTGGCCGCTGAACTGTTCAAACACCTTGGCCGACCGGCTTTCATCAACAATTGTGTAAGACTGGCCGGTCATGACGGTGTCGTAAACGAAGAATGCAATCGCAACCAGAAGGATGCCACGAGCGATGCCGAAGAACAGCCCCAAAGCCTGATCCAGGCCGCCAAGGGCCGAACGCTGAACCAGCGATGAAAACAGCGGTGTGAAGATACTGACCACGATCAGCGCCACCGCAAAGACCGCTGCAAACCCGGTGATCACAGACAATTCACAACTGTCACGCAAGAAATCTCCGACGACCGGGATTTCCTTGACCAGAGGTACAGCCTGCGGGGCGAAGATGAACGCCAGAACGGCCGCCGCAACCCAACCCGCGATGGCCAGAACTTCGCGCATGAAACCACGCGAGTAGGCCAGCAAGCCTGACAGCACGATGATCAGGGCAACTACCCCGTCGATTATTGTAAAACCTTCCATGGCCCTCGCCTGTTCTTTTTCTGCCCCTCAAGGCGCGACTTTAACCTGCTCCGAAGGTTTCGCCAACAAACCCCACCAAATCAGAGGGTCGGGTGAGTGTCAGACCTGCCACAGTACCGGTTTTGCCACCTGCCGGAGCTATTGCCGCTGTGAAACCAAGTTTTTGTGCTTCTTTCAACCTGTTTTCTGTCTGCGGAGCCGGTCTAAGTGCCCCTGACAGCGAGATTTCCCCGAAAACGACGGTGTCTGCGGGCAGGGCTGTGTCTTCGCGTGCGCTCAGCAATGCAGCAGCCACGGCCAGATCGGCGGCGGGTTCACTGACTTTCAACCCACCGGCCACGTTCAGATAGACGTCGAGACCCGCAAAAGGAATGCCGCAACGCGCTTCAAGAACGGCAAGGATCATCGCCAACCGCCCGCTGTCCCATCCCACCACTGTCCGGCGCGGCTGTGAATGGGGGGACGGGGCGACAAGGGCCTGCAATTCGACCAGAACGGGCCGTGTGCCCTCAATCCCGGCAAAGACGGCAGAGCCTGGGCTGGGCGTACCGCGTTCCGACAGGAACAAGGCCGAGGGGTTGGTGACCTGCGCGAGCCCTTTGCCCGTCATCTCGAACACGCCAATTTCGTCGGCGGGACCAAAGCGGTTCTTGACCGCCCGCAAAATACGAAACTGATGGCCGCGCTCGCCCTCGAAATACAGAACCGTATCGACCATGTGTTCGACAACACGGGGGCCCGCAATCTGGCCATCCTT